>NZ_JBICKJ010000017.1:0-106106 GCF_043104125.1 Pseudomonas sp. xss_4 | reverse complement strand
ACTTTTTGACAAGACAAAAAGTGAGCCGCCGTAAGGGCGGAAAGGTGATCATGCGCCACCCTAACTATTGAATACCAACTCAATATAAATGCCCACACTGATACTCAGAATTCAGATGTCAAAGTTCAAAGTTCAAAGTTCAAAGTTCAAAGTTCAAAGTTCAAAGTTCAAATCCCGCCGAGTTTGATTCAAAATCCGGGTGACTACTAAGCTAAGCGCCCGCCCACAAACCCCATTCCCACCTCCCATAAAGTCCCCACCGACAATACCCATTGACTGTACCACCCACCCCCTCCGCATAATCCCCAACCCACCCGGAGGCACCATGCACAAGACAATCCTGGTCCTGGTCGAAACCGTAGACACCTATCTACCCCTGTTGACCAACGCCGGCTACCACCTGATCCTCGCCCAAACCCCCGACCTGCGCGCCCAAGCCATCGAGCACAACGGCCCCCGCATCGACGCCGTCCTCACCCGCGGCCCCCTCGGCCTGACCGCCCAGGAAATCGACGCACTGCCCAACCTGCAGATCATCTGCGTCATCGGTGCCGGCTATGAGCAGGTCGACCTGCAAGCCGCCCATGCCCGCCACATCACCGTCACCAACGGCGCCGGCGCCAACGCTGACGCTGTGGCCGATCACGCCATGGCTATGCTCCTGGCCCTGCTGCGCAACATCCCACAAGCCGACGCCAGTACCCGGCGCGGCCAATGGCAGCGCGTGATCAGCCCATCGGTCACTGGCAAACGCCTGGGCATTCTGGGCATGGGCGCCGTTGGCCGAGCCATCGCCAAGCGCGCGCATCAAGGGTTCGACATGCCCGTAAGCTACTACAACCGTACACCACGTCCGGCATTGCCCTACACCGGCTACGACAGCGTCCTGGCCCTGGCCGGGGCAGTCGATATTCTCGTGGTCGCCACACCCGGCGGCGCCGATACACGCCACCTGGTGGATGCACAGGTGCTGCACGCACTCGGCCCCCAGGGCTACCTGGTCAACATCGCGCGGGCCAGCGTCGTCGATACCCAGGCGCTGACCCAGGCACTGCAGGGCGGGCAATTGGCCGGTGCGGCCCTGGACGTGTTCGATGAGGAACCTGACGTTCCCGACACCCTCAAGTCGCTGCCGAACACGGTATTGACGCCCCATGTCGCCGGACAATCGCCAGAAGCGGCAGAAGCCACGGTGACGTTGGTGCTGCGTAACCTCGATGCTTTTTTCGCCGGCAAGCCAGTGCTGACACCGGTGCTTCATTAAGCCCCATACTGCCAAATGCCTGCACAAGGGCAGGCAACAAGGAGCGCATCCATGCAACTTGAAATCTTCCAGGTCGACGCCTTCAGTGCCGAACCCTTCGGCGGCAACCCGGCTGCGGTCATCCCGCTCGATCACTGGCTACCCGATGCCGTGCTGCAGCGCATCGCCGAGGAAAACAACCTTTCCGAAACGGCGTATTTCGTACGCAACGGCGAGGCGTTCGACCTGCGCTGGTTCACGCCCACCGTGGAAGTGGACCTGTGCGGCCACGCCACGCTGGCCTCGGCCTACGTGCTGTTCGAACACCTCAATGAACCGGCGCAGGTGCTGCGCTTCAGTACCCGCAGCGGTGAACTGCGGGTAACTCGTCAAGCGGACGGCCTGCTGGCCATGGATTTCCCCGCTCGCCAACCAGAGGCCCAGCCCGTGCCAGCCGGTCTGTTGCAGGCGTTGGGCCTGCAACAGGCGCTGGCGGTATATCGCAGCGACGACTACGTGGTGGTGGTCGATGACCCTGGGTTGCTCGACACCCTCACGCCAGATTTTGTCGCGCTGGCCGGCTTTGACGTGCGCGGCATCGCCGTGACGGCGGCGGGGCGTGGGTTCGATTTCGTGACGCGCTGGTTCGGGCCACGCGTGGGGGTCAATGAAGACCCGGTGACCGGTTCGGCCCATACCTCGCTCGCACCGATCTGGGCACAACGGCTGGGCAAGCAGTCACTTGAGTGCGAGCAGGGCGGTGCGCGCAAGGGCCAGCTGCGCTGCGTGCTGCCGGGCAATGGCCGGGTGATCATCAGTGGGCGGGCGGCGTTGTTCATGCGCGGTACCGTCTACCTATAGGACGGCCCTGTCGTCACGGACAATGCGCGAGCCGACACCAAGGCTTGCCAAATCCGGGCAATGCTGCGAAAAGGACGGCATTTTCGTAGCGGCTGGAGCCTGCGCATGAACCAAGAACTGCAGATCATCGACCTGGTCGAGGGCGACGGCAAAGCGGCCGTCAAAGGTGCCCTGATCACTACCCAATACACCGGATGGCTGGCCGATGGCACCGAGTTCGACTCCTCCTGGTCACGCGGCAAGCCGTTTCAATGCGTGATCGGTACCGGGCGCGTTATCAAGGGGTGGGACCAGGGCATCATGGGCATGCGCGTTGGCGGCAAGCGCAAGCTGTTGGTGCCGGCGCACCTGGGCTACGGGGCGCGTAGCGTCGGATCTATTCCACCTGATTCGGACCTTGCGTTCGAAATCGAGCTGCTTGAAGTGCTGACGCGCGACGACTGACAGGATGGCCCCGTAATGCCCGTGCCAGACGCCTGGAACCCGGGCAGCGGGGAACAAATCGGGTTTTTGGCACTCTGAACCGAACCCGTCGTCAAGGAAGGCACTCACTGCAAAAGGCGCCCTGTGCCCGTCCGGGCGATGCGCGGGTGACCCGTTTGTCACACGAGCCTGCATTGATGAAGTTGATTCCACACCTGCATCGTCGCCGTCATTGGTTGCTGGGCCTGGCCCTGACCGCCGTAGGCGTACCGCTGGCGCTGGACGCCGTCGAGAGCCGCGCGCAACCGGTCGATGGCACCCAGACCCTGGTGTTTCTGCGCCATGCCGAAAAACCCGGTGAAGGCTTAGGCCAATTGAACTGCCAGGGCCTGAACCGTGCACTGGACCTGGCCACGGTTTTACCCGAACGTTTCGGCAAGGCCGATTACGTGTTTGCCGCCAACCCGTCCCGGCACGTGGAGGAGGGCGCCGATGATCAAAGCTACAGCTACCTGCGTCCGCTCATGACCATCAGCCCCAGTGCCATTCGCCTTGGCCTGCCGGTCAACATCGACTACAGCGCCAACGACACCGATGACCTGGCCGATGAGCTGCTCAGCAACAAGTACCGTAACGCGACCATCTATACCGCGTGGTCACACGGCTACCTGCCGGACCTGATCAATACCGTCGCGGAAAAAGCTGTCGGCAAGGAGCACGTCATCACCGAGGATTGGCAGGATGGTGATTTCGACACCCTCTATGTTCTGACCCTGAACTGGCACGATGGCAAGGCCAGCCTGCGCAGCCGTAACGTGCGTCAAGGGCTCGATGACGGTGAGCATAGCTGCCCGACCTGATCCGCTGGTACTGTTGAGCCAGGATGCTGAACAGGGATGAACGATGAAGCGGCAGGTGACGGTGATAGGGGGCGGCGTGGTCGGGCTGGCGACGGCCTATGCGCTGGTGCAGGAAGGCCATTGCGTAGAATTGATCGAGGCCCACGACACCTTGGGGGCAGCCACCAGCTTTGCCAATGGCGGTCAATTGTCCTACCGCTACGTCGCGCCACTGGCTGATGCGGGCGTGCCGTGGCAGGCGCTGGGGTGGTTGCTGCAGGGCGATTCCCCGCTGCGCCTGCGCCTGCGTCTGGACCCGGCGCAGTGGCGCTGGCTGTTGGCCTTTACCCTGGCATGTCGACGCGGCGTCAATCGGCGCAACGCCGCCGTCTTGCTTGACCTTGCCCTGCACAGCCAGGCGGTGTTGGCCCAGTGGCGCCAAGCCCAGGACCTCGGCGACTTTGCCTGGCGCCGCAATGGCAAGCTTGTAGCGTTTCGCAGCGAGTCCCAGTTCAAGCGCAGCCGTCTGCAACTGACCGATCCTGATCACCAGCAGGTACTGGGCGCTGCTGAGCTGCGGGCTCTGGATCCTGCGCTGCAAGAGTCGCCCTTCGTGGGTGGGGTATTCACCCCGGACGAGGAGGTGGGCGACTGCCATGCCTTCTGCCTGCGCCTGGCCGCCGCGCTGCAAGCCTCCGGCCAATGCCAGTTCCGGCTCGGTCAGCCGGTGACCCAGCTGCTTCACCGTGGGCATCAGGTGGTAGCGCTGCGCCTTGGCCACGAAGAACTGGCAGTCGATCAGTTGGTGCTGTGCGCCGGTTACCGCAGCGCTGCGCTGAAGTTGCCAAGCGTGAACATTCCGATCTATCCACTCAAAGGGTACAGCCTGACCGCGCCGCTAGTATCAGGGCAGCGTGCGCCTGAAATCAGCCTGACGGACTACGAGCGCAAGATCGTCTATGCCCGGCTGGATCGGCAACTGCGCGTTGCGGCCATGGTCGACATCGTGGGGCAAGACGAGGCGCTGGACAAACGCCGTTTGCAGAGCATGCGACGCCTGGCGCTGGAGACACTGCCCCACGCCGCCGATTATGCCTACGCGGTGGAGTGGGCCGGCATGCGACCGGCGACGCCCACCGGTGTGCCGATCATCGGCGCAACGCCTTATCGCAACCTTTGGCTCAACCTTGGTCATGGCGCGCTGGGCTTCACCCTGGCCTGCGGCAGTGGCCAGCGGCTGGCCAGAATGATCGGTTGAGCAGGCCCTGCGCAGGGTCGGTTGCCGATCCCGCGCAGGTTGCGCCGTGGTGCCCTAGCGGCCGAGCCGCATCGGCCAGCCTATGACCTTCTTTACCCGAGGGGTCGCGTAGGTGCGGACCTTGGACGTACTCAGACCCAGGCGCACCAGCGACTCGGCGATGGTCACCGCCGCGCTGACCCCATCGACCACCGGTACCCCGGTGCGTTGGCGGATCTGCTCGTCCAGCCCGGCCATGCCTCCGCATCCCAGGCAGATGACCTCGGCCTTGTCATCGCGTACGGCCCGTTCGGCCTGCTCGACGATGGCCTCGACAGCGCGCTGCGGATCGGCCTCGAGCTCCAGCACCGCCAGGCCGCTGGCGCGTACCGAGGCGCACCGATCGTAGAGCCCGGAGAGTTTGAGGCGGTCCTCGATCAAGGGCACGGTACGGTCCAGGGTGGTGACCACCGAGTAAGCGTGGCCCAGGTACATGGCGGTACTGGCGGCGGCATCGGTGATGTCCACCACCGGCACGTTCAGCAGCTCCTGCAAGCCTTCACGGCCGTGCTCGCCATAACCGGCCTGGATCACGGCATCATACGGACCCTCATAGGCCAGTACCCGATCCATCACGGCGATAGCGGCCAGGTAACTCTCGAAGTTGCCCTCCACCGATTCTGCGCCGAACCACGGCGTTAGGCCGATGATCTCGGTGCCCGGCGCCGCCACGGCGCGGGCCTGCTCGGCGATGGCCTCGGTGATGGCTTCGGTGGTGTTGACGTTGGCAATCAGGATTCGCATGGGCAGTCCTCCTTGTTCAGTGGCTGCTGTGGTCGACGGCGATGCATTCGCCGCTGACGTCGTGGTAATGACGGTTGCGCGGCGCGATCAACAGGTACAGGGCGGCGGCGATGCCAGCCCCGATCAGCCACGAGAAGGGCGCGACGCTGTGGAAGTTGGGGACCAGGGCCAGCACGATGGCCAGCAGGGCCGCCGGCACGAACGCCGCGACCGCGCGCAGGTTGATGCCCTTGGTGTAGTGATAAGCGCCGGCCGGGTCTTCGCTGTAGAGCTGCGGGACGTTGATGCAGCCTTTGCGCAGCAGCCAGTAGTCGGACATGATCACCCCGTACAACGGGCCCAGCAATGCACCCAGGCCGGAGAGGAAGTAGACGATCACCAAGGGGCTGTTGTACAGGTTCCACGGCAGGATCAGCACCGCCAGCGTGGCGCTGATCAGCCCCGCGCGGCGGAAGTTGAGGTGACGCGGTGCCAGGTTGCTGAGCACGAAGGCCGGCGCCACGAAGTTGGCCATGATATTGACCGCGACCGTGACGATCAGGAACGACAGACAGCCCAGCACCAGGAAGGTGGTGTTTGGAATGGCTGCCACGATCTGGGTGGGGCTATCGATGATCTGGCCGTTGATCTTGAATTGAGCGCCGCACAGCACGACGGTGATCACGGCAAACACCAGGATGTTCACCGGCAGGCCCCAGAAATTGCCGACGCGAATGGTCTTGCGGCACGGCGAGGAGCGGGCGAAGTCGCAGAAGTTGAGCACCAGCGTGCCGTAGATGGCCAGCCACAAGGCACCGCCGGCAAAAATGTTGCGCCACATCTCGTAACCACTCAGGGGCTCTGCCACCGACCAGGCGATGCGGGTGTCGGCCTTGAAGTACATGAATACCGCCAGCGCCGCGACCGTTACCAGGATGACAGGGCCTGCGAAGGCTTCGTAGCGACGCACCATCTCCATGCCGTAGGCGAGGATCACCAGCTGCACCAGCCAGATGGCCACGAAACAGGCCCAGCCCAGGCTGGAAAGGCCAAGGATGCTGTCGTGGTCATAGGCTGCCATTTGCGGCCAGATGGCGCTGAGCAGCACGCGCAGGACCACCGAGGCCAGGTAGGTCTGGATGCCAAACCAGGCGATGGCGATGACCGCACGTATCAGCGCCGGGATCTGCGCGCCGTGAATGCCGAAGGCGATGCGGCTGATGACCGGGAAGGGTACGCCGGTTTTCTGCCCCATGTAGCCCGATAGGTTCATGAAGAAGTACACCAGGGCCGCGCCAATGGCCAACGACAGAAGTATCTGCCAGCCGCCCAGGCCCAAGGCGAACAGGCCCATGGCAAATGAATAGTTGGCGATGTTGTGCACATCGTTGGTCCACAGCGCGAAGATGCTGTAACGGCCCCAGCGGCGTCCGGCGATGCGCGTGGGGGCCAGGTCTCGGTTGTGCAGGCGAGGGCTCAGTGCCATGTCCGGCATTGTGTCGGCCGGGGTTGGGTGGGTCTGGGTGCTGGCGACGGATAGTTCAGGGGCAAGGTTGAGGCTGCTACTCATTCCGGCGGGCTCCTGATGCACGTTGACTGCGATGAGCGGGCAGCGCACGGGCTCGCCATCTCGTCGGTGCAGCGTTGGCATCTCGGGTTCTGGGCGCGGCGGCCGACGGTCAATCGGCGTCGCGGGTTCTTGTGTATTTATGTTCGTTGAAACTTGTATACAAAACACAAGCACAGTAAAGCCAGTTCCATGCCAGCTTGAGTAAGCGACCACTAGGGTATTCATTCGGAAAGCGGATATATTGCGGTAACAAGCTGAAAAATCAGGTTTTTAAACTGACCATAAAGTCAATAATTGTTTGAATTCATGGGCTTAGTTGATCAGTTAGTCAGCATTCAATGAGCGCTTCATGTAACACATCGGGGCGTAATCGGTGTAAGTGCACACAAAAATGACACTTAAGGTGACATTAGTGTGTACAAAAAATAGACAAACCGAGATGGCGCCCCTTCGTGGCCTTGCCATGTAAAATACGACTCCGCTTACCGATGTGACCTGACATGACCTCTCCGATTGCCGCCCTCGAGCAGCATCTGCTTGCCGCCCTGAACCCCGCCCCTGAAGAAACCCGTCGTCTTTTCCACGGTCGTGGCCGTTGCTGGCCTGGTCTTGAGCAAATCACGGTGGACTGGCTTCAAGGCGTGTTGTCGGTCGCCTTGTTCCGTGAGCCCCCGGAAGGACAATTGGCAGAGCTTGAGGCGATGCTGTTGCGGCTGTCGCGCCTTGAGCAGTGGACAGGCCAGGCGATCCTGCTGCAACACCGTTACCTGCCCGACAGCCCCGGTCAATGGCTGGTGGGCGAGCCGTGTCAGCAACGTGAAGTGATCGAGGACGGGTTGACCTATCTGCTGGACCTGGGGGTACGCCAGAACAATGGCTTGTTCCTGGACATGCGCCTTGGTCGCCGGTGGGTGCGCGCCCAGGCCAAGGGGCAGCGCGTGCTGAACCTGTTTGCCTACACCTGTGGTTTTTCGGTGGCGGCGATTGCAGGTGGCGCCGAGCAGGTGGTGAACCTGGACATGGCCAAATCGGCACTGTCCCGAGGGCGCGATAACCACCGCCTTAACCAGCACGACCCGTCCCGGGTGGCCTACCTGGGCCATGAGCTGTTCAAGTCGTGGGGCAAGGTGCGCAAATACGGGCCTTACGATCTGATCATCATCGATCCGCCTACCTTCCAACGCGGTAGCTTCGTGCTGACCCAGGACTACGCGAAGATCCTGCGGCGCTTGCCTGAGCTGTTGAATGAAGGTGGGACGGTGTTGGCCTGTGTGAACGACCCGGGCATCGGGCCTGAGTTCTTGATCGAGGGCATGGCCGAGCACGCGCCCGGCCTTGCCTTCGTCGAACGCCTGCAGAACCCGCCGGAGTTTCCGGATGTGGATCCGGCTGGGGGGTTGAAGGCGTTGGTGTTTCGGTTGGGTTGATGGGGCGGGGCCACGCGGCGAAGCTCAAGCCCCCAGGCGCGTGCGCGGCTGACCCAGCTCAGCCCGCTTCACTGACCGGTATAAATCTGATCGAACACGCCCCCATCGTTGAAATGCGTTTTTTGCACGGTGCGCCAGTCACCAAAGGTCTTCTCGACCGAGAGGAATTCAACCTTGGGGAAACGGTCGGTGTACTTGGCCAACACAGTCGCATCGCGTGGGCGCAGGTAGTTCTGGGCGGCGAGTTCCTGGGCCGCCGGGGACCACAGGTATTTCAGGTATTCCTCGGCCACCGCCTGAGTGCCTTTGCGGGCGACGACTTTATCGACCACGCTCACCGGCGGCTCGGCTTCGGCCGACACGCTTGGGTAAACCACCTCGAACTGATCGCGACCGAATTCGCGGGCGATCATTTCGGCTTCGTTCTCGAACGTCACCAGCACATCGCCAATCTGGTTGGTCATGAACGTGGTGGTGGCGGCGCGACCACCGGTGTCGAGCACCGGCGCCTGCTTGAACAGCTTGCCGACGAACGCGCGCGCCTTGTTCTCGTCACCGCCTTGCTTGAGCACATAGCCCCACGCCGACAGGTAGGTGTAGCGGCCGTTACCCGAGGTCTTGGGGTTGGGTACGATGACCTGTACGCCATCCTTGAGCAGGTCGGGCCAGTCTTTCAATGCCTTGGGGTTGCCTTTGCGCACGATGAACACCGTGGCAGAGGTGAACGGTGCACTGTTGTTCGGCAGGCGCGTGACCCAGTTGTCAGGGATCAATTTGCCGTTGTCGACCAAGGCATTGATGTCGGTGGCCATGTTCATGGTGATCACGTCGGCCGGCAGGCCATCGATCACCGCGCGCGCCTGTTTGCTCGAGCCACCGAAGGACATCTGCACATTGACCTTCTCGTTATGCTCGGCCTCCCAGTGCTTCTGGAAGGCGGGGTTGTAATCCTTGTAGAAGTCACGCATCACGTCGTAGGAAACGTTCAGCAAGGTCGGGGCAGCGTGGGCCAGGGTGCCGAAGGCCAGGCTGGCGGCGGCCAGCGAGACGGTGAAGAACTTTTTCACGACGCATTCCTTATGGGTATGAATGTTGGGCAATGTGCCAGCGACTATAGCGTCTTGTTCTTCAGGTATTAAAGAATCAATGCGTCTTTGCTTATATGCGCTGGCCGGTTGGCGGTTCTGGCAGTTGTCCAGGGGCTTTGCCCACTTAATGACTCGCTCAGCCGTCAAGGTGAGCGAGCCCTTCAGATCGTCAGGGGCGCCTTAGTCAACCGGATTTCGGGAACAACGCATTGCCACACCGGGCACAAAACGCCGCGCCACTTTCATGGGATTTCTTGCTGCAGGTCGGGCAGGCGTGCTGCAGTTGTTCTCCACGCATGGCATTGGCGAGCTCGGCCGTAAAGATCCCGGTCGGCACCGCGATGATCGAGTAGCCGATGATCATCACCAGTGAAGAGAGCACCTGGCCCAATGGCGTTCTGGGCACGATATCGCCGAACCCGACCGTGGTCAGCGTGACGATGGCCCAGTAGATCCCCTTGGGAATGCTCGTGAAGCCATGTTCCGGGCCTTCGATCACATACATGAGGGTGCCGAACACGGTGACCAGCGTCGAGACGCTGACCAGAAACACGATGATCTTCTGCTTGCTGCCGCGCAGGGCATCGAGCAGGTAATTGGCCTGCTTGAGGTACGGGCTGAGCTTGAGCACACGGAAGATCCGCAACATGCGGATGACCCTCACGATCAGCAGGTACTGCGCGTCGCTGTAGTACAGCGCGATGATGCCCGGCACGATCGCCAGCAGATCCACCAGGCCGTAGAAGCTGAACGCGTAGCGCAAGGGCCGGGGCGAGCAGTACAAGCGTGTCAGGTATTCGCACAGGAAAATGGCGGTAAAGCCCCATTCGATCGCGGCCAGCAGGCCCCCGTACCCGCGATGCACCTCGTCGATGCTGTCCAGGATGACCGTGACCAGGCTGGCCAGGATGATCAGCAACAGGGTCTTGTCGAAGCGTCTTCCGGCCACGGTATCGCTCTGGAAGACGATCACGTAAAGCCGCTCGCGCAGGCTTGCAGGTTTGTTCATTGGCTCTGTCCATCGTGAAGTCGGCTGAGCCTATGGGGTGCCTTTCAGCTATGCAAGCGCCCCGGTGTCTGGCGTTTGCCAAGCTTCAGGTGAAGACCGAAGTGGATGAGCCAGCAGGCGGCGACGAAGGGTGCCGTGAGCGCCGGGACCGGCAGCCTGCTCAAAAGCGGCTGCAACGCCAGCGCCAGGCCAATGGCCAACAGCGTGACCCAGGGTTTTTCCCCTTGTCGGCTGAAGGCCAGGGCTGCCAGGGCTGCGTTGAATCCATACAGCCCCATCCATGCTGACTGCGCATCACCCACGAGCAGTGCCAGGCCTGCACCCGCGGCAGAGCCTATGACCGCCCAGAGACAGGCATACGGGTTGGCGATCAATAGGCCGACGATGATCAGCAGCCCGGCCAGGGGTTGATCGAGCAGGAAAATCTGCCCGACCCCTCTTGCCAGGGCACTCGCCAGGTCGGCCTCGACCACCACGGGTGCGCTAGCCGTCTGCACGAATAGCAACGTGCCCCAGCCCAGCAGTACGAAGGGCGCCGTGTAGGCGACCAGCAGCTTGCCCCCCCGCTTGCGCCATTGGTGGGTGATGATGCTGGACAGGCCGGCGGCAGCGATTACCAGCGGTGGCTGGATGATCGACCAAGGCAGCACAGCGCTGATCAACAAACCGATGAGCACGCCGTTGTAGCTGTACAGCCCAGCCTGTCGATCGGCGCGGTCGTAGCCGCGGGCCTGTGCCGTCAGCAGGCCTGCCAGCGCGCCAAGCAGCGCGCCGCCCAGCAGCGCCGGTGCGGTCAACAAGATCGCCAGCAGGCAGCATAGCCCGCACCAGGGGTTACGCAGCAACAGCACCTGGCTGAAGCCGTTTAGCAGCGCCGTGGCCCAGTCGGGGCACGGGTTTACGAAATTTTTGGTGTACATGGGGCAGTCAGTGAGGTGGATGGGAGGGCGGTGGGCCTCTTTGGGCCTCGATTGACCGCAGGTCTGGTACATCGGTGTTAGGGGAGGGCTGCGTCCTCCATTCCTGGGGCAAGCCCGCTCCCACAAGGTCTGCGCTGTGCCATGGAGTGGCGCGCATCCTGTGGGCTTGGCCCGCCACTGGGGCGCAGGGCGCCCCCGGGGATCTCAGTTCAACGTCTCGATCCGCAGCGTGTTGGTCGACCCTGGCTTGCCGAAAGGCACACCGGCAGTGATCAGAAGCGTGTCGCCACGGCTGGCCATGCCTTGGGCCTGGGCAATTTCCAGCGCAGTGGAAACCACTTCGTCCACCTGGCGCAGGCGGTCATTCACTACCGAATGCACGCCCCAGGCCACGCTCAGGCGGCGAGCGGTGTTCAGGTTCGGCGTCAGGTTGAGGATCGGTGCCCGTGGGCGCTCGCGCGCAGTACGCAGGGTCGAGGCGCCCGACTCGCTGTAGTTGACCAGCACCGCCACCGGTAGGATGCCGCTGATGCGGCGGATGGCGCAGCTGATGGCGTCCGATACGGTGGCCTCGGCCTTCGGCCGGCCAACGTCGAGCTGGGCCTGGTAGTCCGGGCCGTTCTCCACCTGGCGGATAATCTTGCTCATCATCTGCACGGCTTCGAGCGGGTAGTTACCCGAGGCCGTCTCCGCCGACAACATCACAGCGTCCGCACCTTCGGCCACGGCGTTGGCCACGTCGGTGACTTCGGCACGAGTCGGTGCTGGCGAGAAACGCATCGATTCGAGCATCTGCGTAGCCACTACCACCGGTTTACCCAGCTGCCGGCAGGTGCCGATGATGCGCTTCTGAATCTGCGGCACGCTCTCGGCCGGTACTTCCACGCCCAGGTCGCCACGGGCCACCATGATCGCGTCCGCCAGTTCGGCAATGGCTGGCAGTTGTTCGACCGCCGAAGGTTTCTCGATCTTGGCCATCAGGAAGGCGCGGTCACCAATCAGCTGGCGCGCTTCAAGGATGTCCTCGGGGCGCTGTACAAACGACAGGGCCACCCAGTCCACACCCAGCTCCAGGCCGAAAGCCAGGTCGCGGCGGTCTTTTTCGGTGAGCGGGGAGAGGTTGAGCACCGCTTGCGGCACGTTGACGCCCTTGCGGTCGGACAGCTCGCCACCGTTCAGCACTTCGGTGTCGATCGCATCGCTGTGTTTGGCGGTCACCTGCAGGCGCAGCTTGCCGTCATCCAGCAGCAGGTCCATGCCGGGCTCAAGGGCTGCGATGATTTCAGGGTGTGGCAGGTTGACTCGGCGGCTGTCGCCAGGGGCCTCGTCCAGGTCCAGGCGCAGGGCCTGACCGCGTTGCAACTGCACCTTGCCTTCAGCGAAACGGCCCACACGCAGCTTCGGCCCTTGCAGGTCCATGAGGATGCCTAGCGGGTAGTGCAGCTGCTGCTCCACCTCGCGGATCCACTGATAGCGCAGCGCATGGTCGGCGTGCTCGCCATGGCTGAAGTTGAGGCGAAAAATGTTCACGCCTGCTTCCACCAGTTGCCGCACATCGTCGATGCCACCCGTAGCCGGGCCCAGGGTGGCGAGGATTTTCACTTTCTTGTCAGGCGTCATGAGGGGTCGGTCTCGAGAATCAGGATGGCGCGAAAGTCATTGACGTTGGTGCGCGTGGGTTCGGTGACGATCAGCGCATCGAGTGCGGCGAAGTAGCCGTAGCCGTTGTTGTCGTCCAGCTCGTCGCTGGCCGACAGGCCCAACGCTTGGGCGCGTGCGTAGCTGTTAGGCGTCATGACAGCGCCGGCGTTTTCTTCCGAGCCGTCGATGCCGTCGGTGTCGCCTGCCAGTGCGTAGACGCCCGGCAGGCCCTTGAGGCTTTCGGTGAGGCTGAGCAGAAATTCCGCATTGCGCCCGCCGCGGCCATTACCGCGCACGGTGACGGTGGTCTCGCCGCCGGACAGAATCACGCAAGGGGCCTTGAGCGGCTGGCCATGCTGAACGATCTGTCGGGCAATGCCTGCATGCACCTTGGCCACTTCCCGTGACTCACCTTCCAGGTCGCCCAATATCAACGGGCTGAAACCTGCCTGGCGCGCCTGGACCGCCGCAGCTTCGAGCGACTGTTGAGGCTTGGCGATCAGCTGGAAATGGCTGCGGGCCAGGGCTGGGTCGCCAGCCTTGAGGGTTTCCGAGGCCGGGTCGTTGAGCCAGTCGATGACGGCCTGTGGAGCGTCAATGGCGTAGCGCTTGAGGATCGCCAGTGCCTCGGCCGAGGTGCTTGGGTCGGCCACGGTGGGGCCTGAAGCGATGACCGTGGCCAGGTCGCCCGGCACGTCCGAGATCGCGTAGGTGTAGACCGTGGCCGGCCAGCAGGCCTTGGCCAGGCGCCCACCCTTGATCGCCGAGAGGTGCTTGCGCACGCAGTTCATCTCGCCGATGGTGGCGCCGGATTTGAGCAGGGCCTTGTTGATGTGCTGTTTGTCCGCCAGGGTCAGGTTGGCGGCGGGCAGCGCCAGCAAGGCAGAGCCGCCGCCGGACAGCAGGAATATCACCCGATCCTGCTCGCTGAGGTTGCCGACCAGTTCCAGCACGCGCCTGGCAACCGCCAGGCCGGCCGCATCAGGCACCGGGTGGGCGGCTTCGACCACTTCGATGTGTCGGCAGTTGGCACCGTGGCCGTAGCGGGTCACGACCAGGCCGCAGACCTCGCCTTGCCAGTGCTTCTCAACCACCTCGGCCATGGCGGCGGCCGCCTTGCCTGCGCCGATGACGATCACCCGACCGCTGCGGTCGGCGGGCAGGTAGGGTTCGAGCACGTGGCTGGGATGGGCCGCGGCGATGGCTGTGTCGAACAGCTCACGCAGCAGTTTGTGTGGATCGACCGACATGGCAGGCTCCCTTTATTGTTGTTCTGCACAATCGAGAACGCCCCTGGAACAGCCTCCGTGCAGGCCGAACCAGGGGCGGTGTTGCTCGTGTTCACCCCTGGCTGTGCTCAGCCAAGGGGCGTAACAGGTGTGCCGGGTTACCGGCAGCAGGGCTGCAAGGCAGGCCCTGCGCTCGGATCAGCGGTCGTCGCGGATCGAGAAATTGGCCATGTGCTCCAGGCCCTTGATCAGCGCCGAGTGGTCCCAGTTGCCGCCACCCAGGGCCTGGCAGGTGTTGAACACTTGCTGGGCATTGGAAGTGTTAGGCAGGTTGATGCCCAGTTCCTTGGCGCCTTGCAGGGCCAGGTTAAGGTCCTTCTGGTGCAGGTTGATGCGGAAGCCTGGGTCGAAGGTGCCTTTGATCATGCGCTCGGCGTGCACTTCCAGAATTTTCGACGATGCGAAGCCGCCCATCAGTGCCTCGCGCACCTTGGCCGGGTCTGCGCCGTTCTTCGCGGCAAACAGCAATGCTTCGCTGACGGCCTGGATGTTCAGGGCGACGATGATCTGGTTGGCCACCTTCGCGGTCTGACCGTCACCATTGCCGCCTACCAGGGTGATGTTCTTGCCCATGCTCTGGAACAAGGGCAAGGCGCGCTCGAAAGCTTTCGGGCAGCCGCCGACCATGATGCTCAGGGTCGCGGCCTTGGCGCCCACTTCACCCCCGGACACCGGGGCATCAAGGTAGGTAGCGCCGGTGGCGTTGATCTTCTCGGCAAAGGCTTTGGTGGCGGTTGGGGAAATCGAACTCATGTCGATCACCACCTTGTTCGGGCCAACGCCCTGGGCAACGCCGTTGTCCCCGAACAGCACGCTGTCGACCTGTGGGGTGTCCGGGACCATGACGATGATGAACTCGGCTTCCTGGGCCACCTCCTTGGGGTTGGCCAGGGCCACGGCGCCGTCGGCGATCAGGTCGGCTGGAGCTGCATCGTGGTGGGTGGAGACGAACAGGCTGTGCCCTGCTTTTTGCAGGTTCTGGGCCATGGGCTTACCCATGATGCCGGTGCCGATGAAACCGATTTTAGCCATCAGAAATTACCTCTTTTATCGTTGTTCGCGTTCCCGGTGGGATTCAGATCGCGTTGTGCGTTTTCAGCCAGCCCAAGCCCGCTTCGGTGGTGGTCTTGGGCTTGTATTCCGCGCCCACCCAGCCCTGGTAGCCGATGCGGTCCAGGTGCTCGAACAGGAAGCGGTAGTTGATCTCGCCAGTACCCGGCTCGTGACGGCCCGGGTTGTCGGCCAGCTGGATGTGGTTGATCGACTGCAGATTGGTTTCCATGGTGCGCGCCAGGTCACCTTCCATGATCTGCATGTGGTAGATGTCGTATTGCAGGAACAGGTTGTCGCTGCCCACTTCGGCCTGAATGGCCAATGCCTGCTCGGTGGTGTTGAGGTAGAAGCCCGGAATGTCGCGGGTGTTGATCATTTCCATGACCAGGCGAATACCGGCGGCCTGGAGCTTGTCGGCGGCATAGCGCAGGTTTTCCACGAAGGTCTTGCGCACGGTGGCGCAGTCAGGGCCGTCTGGGCGAATCCCAGCCAGGGCGTTGACCTGGGTGTTGCCCAGCACCTTGGCGTACTCGATGGCCTTGTCGACACCTGCACGGAATTCTTCGACGCGATCGGGGTGGCAGGTGATGCCACGCTCACCCTTGGACCAATCCCCCGCGGGAAGATTGAACAGCACCTGGGTCAGGCCGTGAGCCTTGAGCTGCGCCTGGATTTCGGCAGCGCTGAAATCGTAGGGGAACAGGTATTCGACACCACTGAAACCGGCGTCGGCGGCGGCCTTGAAGCGGGCCAGGAAGTCCTGCTCGGTGAACAGCATGGACAGGTTGGCAGCGAAGCGAGGCATGGTTGTCTCCTTGCGTTGAGAGCCCCGGGCCAGCCGGGGCGTCAGGCTATCAGTCCAGCAGCGAGATGGCGGTCGGCGCATCGTTGCCGACCAGGGCGAGGTCTTCGAACTCGTTGACCGCGTTGATCTCGGTGCCCATGGAAATGTTGGTAACCCGTTCAAGAATGATCTCGACCACGACCGGCACGCGGAACTGCTCGGCCATTTGCCGTGCTTTTAGCAGGGCAGGGGCGATGTCGGCCGGCTCGAATACCCGCAGGGCCTTGCAGCCCAGGCCTTCGACCACGGCGACGTGATCGACGCCATAGCTGGCAGCGTCGGTGGCGTTGATGTTCTCGAAGGCCAGTTGTACACAGTAGTCCATGTCGAAACCACGCTGGGCCTGGCGAATCAGCCCCAGATAGGCGTTGTTCACCAGCACGTGGACGTAGGGCAGGTTGAACTGCGCCCCGACGGCCAGTTCTTCGATCATGAACTGGAAGTCGTAGTCGCCCGACAAGGCCACGACCTGGCGCGTGGGGTCGGCCTTGACAACACCCAGTGCCGCAGGGATGGTCCAGCCCAGTGGGCCGGCCTGGCCGCAGTTGATCCAGTGCCGTGGCTTGTACACGTGCAGGAACTGCGCACCGGCGATCTGCGACAGACCAATGGTGCTGACATAGCAGGTGTCCTTGCCGAACACCTGGTTCATCTCCTGGTACACGCGCTGGGGCTTGACCGGCACGTTGTCGAAATGGGTCTTGCGCTGCAGGCTGGCCTTGCGCTGCTGGCAGTCTTCAAGCCAGGCCTGGCGGCACTTGAGTTTGCCAGCGGCCTGCCATTCCCTGGCGACTTCCAGGAACACCTCCAGGGCCTTGCCGGCATCGGAAACGATCCCCAGGTCTGGGGTGAACACGCGACCGATCTGGGTCGGCTCGATATCCACATGCACGAATTTACGGCCTTCGGTGTACACGTCCACGGAACCGGTGTGGCGGTTGGCCCAGCGGTTGCCGATGCCCAGTACCAGGTCGGACTTGAGCAGGGTGGCGTTGCCATAGCGGTGGGAGGTTTGCAGGCCGACCATCCCGACCATCAGCGGGTGGTCATCCGGGATGGTGCCCCAGCCCATGAGCGTCGGGATCACTGGCACACCGGTCAATTCGGCGAATTCGACCAGTTTGTCGCTGGCGTCGGCGTTGATGATGCCGCCGCCTGCCACCAGCAAGGGCCGTTCGGCCTCGTTGAGCATGGCAAGGGCCTTTTCCGCCTGGACGCGCGTGGCGGAAGGCTTGTGCACGGGCAGCGGTTCATAGGCGTCGATGTCGAACTCGATTTCAGCCATCTGCACGTCGAATGGCAGGTCGATCAGTACCGGGCCGGGCCGGCCGCTGCGCATTTCGAAGAACGCTTTCTGGAACGCATACGGCACCTGGCCAGGCTCCAGCACGGTGGTTGCCCACTTGGTGACGGGCTTGACGATGCTGGTGATGTCCACGGCCTGGAAGTCTTCCTTGTGCAGGCGGGAGCGTGGCGCCTGGCCAGTGATGCACAGGATCGGAATGGAGTCGGCACTGGCGCTGTAAAGGCCGGTGACCATGTCCGTGCCCGCCGGGCCGGAGGTGCCGATGCACACACCGATGTTGCCGGGGTTGGCACGGGTGTAGCCCTCTGCCATGTGCGAGGCGCCTTCGACGTGGCGAGCGAGGACGTGATCGATGCCACCCACTTTCTTCAGGGCTGAATACAACGGGTTGATGGCAGCCCCTGGGATGCCGAACGCAGTCACCACGCCTTCACGGCGCATGACCAGTACGGCTGCATCGATTGCTCTCATTTTGCTCATGATTTGTGCCTCATCGATTTTGTAATTGTATACAACCTGCGTTGCGATGCAGTGTATTCATGCTCAGGTGATCCGGTCAATGGGTTTTGATCGGGCAAGTCGATGCGGCCGTGAAATAGGGTGTTTGCGCTATCGAATACGATTGAATCTAAATATTGTATACAAAAATATTTTTGGTTGTGTTCTATTGGCGTATCGGTTTTCAACTGCCCTCAGGGCTTCTCACAATAAAAAGAGGACCTTCCCATGAATGCTTTGAACCTGAACCTGAACCTGGCGCTGAGCCTGGTAAACGCCGCATTGGCTGCCGGGCGTACCATCCAGGCGGCGCCACTGACGGTGGCGGTGCTCGATGCCGGTGGGCACTTGCTTGCCTTGCAGCGCGAAGACGGGGCGAGCCTGATCCGACCCGAGGTCGCCACTGGCAAAGCCTGGGGTGCGATAGCGCTGGGCAAGGGCTCGCGTCTGCTGGCGCTGGATGCGCAGCAACGGCCGGCCTTCTTCGCCGCGCTCAACGGGTTGGGCGAACGGGCGGTCGTGCCGGCGCCAGGCGGTGTGCTGGTGCGTGATCAGGATGGGCGGGTGCTGGGGGCGGTGGGGATCAGCGGGGACACATCGGATATCGACGAGCAGTGTGCGATCAGTGCCATCGAGGCGCTGGGGCTGCGCGCCGATGCGGGCGCGGTGGCCTGACCCGCATCAACTGCCGTTGCTCGATGCCCCAGCCCCCAGCGGGCCTGGGTCCGTGCAGGGCAAACGGCAAGGCGGTACTGCTCAGGCCGGCTCGGGTTCGCAGCCTTTGAGCACCATGCGGATGATGGTTTCGGCCGCCGCGTCGTAGTCGCTGTCGGCCAGCTTGGCCTTGCCGGTCACTGCCGAGATCTGCCAGTCGAAATCAGCGTACGTCTGGGTTGCCGCCCAGATGCTGAACATCAGGTGATGCGCATCGACGTGGGCGATCTGGCCGCGGTCTATCCAGTGCTGGATGCACTCGATGTTGTGCCGCGCCTGCTCGTTGAGCTGTTCGACCTGGCTGGGCGACAAATGCGGGGCGCCGTGCATGATTTCGCTGGCGAACACCTTCGACGCATGGGGCAGGTCGCGGGAGATGCGGATCTTGGAGCGAATGTATGCGCTCAGCACCTCGCGAGGATCGCCATCGGCGTTGAACGGGGTGGAGGCCTGCATGATCGGCGCGATGATGCTTTCCAGCACCTCGCGGTACAGGTTGTCTTTGGACTTGAAGTAGTAGTAGACGTTGGGCTTGGGCAGGCCAGCCTTGGCGGCAATATCGCTGGTTTTGGTGGCTGCGAAGCCCTTGTCGGCGAATTCCTCGCTGGCCGCGCGTAGGATCAATTCCTTGTTGCGCTCGCGAATGGTGCTCATGGTCAGGGATTTTCCTCGTGTCAGGCCACCTCTAGGCTCTGTGTGAAAAGCCTTGATACTCGGTGATGCTGCGTTGAAAACAGCCTCGGAATGCTCATTTACAACCCGTAAACTCCGCTTCCTCGGCTGTTTTCGCCTTGCCTGACCTTCGTCTCAAGACTTTTCACACAGAGCCTAGGAGGCAGCCGGCATGGTAGCACCGTGCCCAAGGGCGGCTCAAGGCAGCGGCTTTGGGCAGGGCCTTTGCATCCAGTCGCGCGCGTGGGCGCTAGCGCAGCAGGTTGGTCTTCGCCAGGTCCAGCACTTCGTCGCCGCGCCCGCTCATCACTGCCTTGAGCATGTACAGGCTAAAGCCCTTGGCCTGCTCCAGCTTGATCGCCGGCGGCATGACCAGCTCTTGCGTGGCGGTGACCACATCGACCAGTACGGGGCCGTCGTGGTCCAGAGCACGGCGCAGGGCCTGCTCCAGGTCTTCGGAGCGCTCGACGCGAATGCCCAGAATGCCCATGGCATTGGACATGGCGGCGAAGTCTGGGTTGTGCAGGTCGGTGCCGGTATCCAGGTAACCGGCAGCCTTCATTTCCATGGCGACGAAGCCCAGTGACGCGTTATTGAACACTACCACCTTCACGGGCAGCTTAAGCTGGGCGAGCGAGATGAAGTCACCCATCAGCATGCTGAACCCACCGTCGCCACTCATCGAGATCACCTGGCGCCCCGGGAAGGCCGCCTGTGCGCCCATGGCCTGTGGCATGGCGTTGGCCATCGAGCCGTGGTTGAACGAGCCGACCAGGCGACGCTGGCCATTCATCTTCAGGTAACGCGCCGCCCAGACCGTGGGCGAACCGACGTCGGCGGTGAAGATCGCGTCTTCGCTGGCCAGTTCGCTGAGCAGGCGCGTGACGTATTGTGGGTGGATCGGCCGGTCACCCTTGGAGGGTACCGCCAGGTCGTCCAGCCCCTGACGCGCCTTGCTGTAGGCTTTGAGTGCATCATCCAGGAAGCGCCGATCGGTCTTGCGCGTCAGGCGTGGCAGCAAGGCGTTGAGGGTTTCGCCGACATCGGCAGCGATGCCCAGCGATAACGTGGCGCGTCGTCCCAGCGCTTGCGGATCACGGTCGACCTGCACGATCTTGGCGTCGCTTGGGAAAAACTGCCGGTAGGGGAAGTCGGTGCCCAGCATCACCAGCGTGTCGCAGCCGAGCATCGCGTGGTAACCGGAACTGAAGCCGATCAAGCCCGTCATGCCGACATCGAAGGGGTTGTCCCATTCCACATGCTCCTTGCCGCGCAACGCATGGACCACCGGTGCGCCGAGTGCATCGGCCAGGGCCACGACCTGGTCATGCGCACCGGCGCAGCCGCTGCCGCACAGCAGGGTCACCTTGTGGCTGTCCTGCAACAACTCGGTCAGGCGCTGCAGATCGACTTCGGTTGGCAGGATGCGTGGCTGCTGCAGGGAAGGCCAGGCCGCCGGTTTCTGCTCGACCTCCAGCAGCGATACGTCACCGGGAATCACCACCACCGCCACACCGCGATTGAGGATGGCCGAGCGCATGGCCCGGTGCAGCACCTGCGGCATCTGCGCAGGGTTGCTGACCAGTTCGATGAAATGGCTGCATTCCTTGAACAGTTCTTGCGGATGGGTTTCCTGGAAGTAGTTCAGGCCAATCTCCGAGGAGGGGATCTGCGCGGCGATGGCCAGCACGGGCACCCGGTTGCGATGGCAGTCGAACAGGCCATTGATTAAGTGCAGGTTGCCCGGCCCGCAACTGCCAGCACACACCGTCAACTCACCGGTGACCGCCGCCTCGGCACCGGCGGCGAAGGCAGCGACTTCCTCATGGCGCACGTGCATCCATTCGATGCTGTCCATGCTGCGCAGGGCGTCGGTCAGGCCATTGAGGCTGTCGCCGGTCAGGCCCCAGATACGTTTGATACCGGCCTGTTCGAGGGTCGAGGCCAACTGCTGGGCCATGTTGAGCTTTGCCATGAATACTCCTGGTGCGAATGAAAGGGTGTGATCGATGGGATAGAGACAGGCGCTTGGCCATGACTGTTCGTTTGCGTCCATGAACGAATCGTCATGCGCGCTGCCCCGTGCCTGACGCTGCCCTGAACCCCCTCTGCTGCCGACAGGCCACGGCACACACGCCCGGCAGAACTGTTCAGCCACCGGCCGGTCTGTATGCCATCGTGATTGCCCTGGGAGCACGTCTGGCTATTCAGGCGTTTCAGGATGATGAAATCGCACGCGTCTACTAAGGGTGAATGGAATGGCTGGCAGCAGTTTTTTTGCGTTGTTGGATGACATCGCGGCCCTGTTGGATGACATCTCGTTGATGACCAAGGTCGCGGCCAAGAAGTCGGCCAGCGTGCTGAGCGATGACTTGGCCGTTAACGCCGAGCAAGTGACGGGCATGAAGGCCGATCGCGAACTGCCGGTGGTATGGGCGGTATTCAAGGGCTCTCTGAAGAACAAGGCCATCCTGGTGCCCTGCGCCCTGATCCTCAGTGCAGTGCTGCCGGCAGCGGTCAAATGGCTGCTCATGGCCGGCGGCCTGTATCTGTGCTACGAGGGCTTCGAGGCGATCAAGGACAAGTTTTCCCGCAGCGAGCATGGCGCCAAGGCGCAAGGAAAAAAGGCGCTTCCCAAAACCCCCGAGGCACTGGCCGCGTATGAGCAACGCAAGATCAAAGGGGCGATCAAGACCGACTTCATTTTGAGCGCGGAGATCATCGTCATCACCCTCAACGTGGTGGCTGAGGCTGCGCTGTACCAGCAGATCCTGACCTTGGTTCTGATCGCCCTGGTCATGACGATGGGCGTCTATGGGCTGGTCGCTGGCATTGTGCGGCTGGACGACGCAGGCTTCGCCTTGGCCAAATCCAAGGCCCAGGGTATGTGGGGCCGTGCGGTCAGAAAGTTGGGTGAAGTGCTGGTGTCGGCCGCGCCTTTCCTGATGAAGGCGCTGTCCTGGATCGGAACGGTCGCGATGTTCTTGGTCGGCGGGACATTCATTGCCGAAGGCATTGCACCCCTGGAGCATGTCATCGAAGGCTGGGTTGCGCACAGCGGAAGCTGGGAAGCGGTTGCCAAGCACGTCGTGTTCGGGGTTGTCGGGGCTGTCGCCGGAGGCCTGGCGGCACTGGTGGTCGGCGGATTCTCTTGGGTTCGCGCACGCGCGACCGGTTGAGCGACGACGCCTCGGCAAAGGGGCCGGCTCGCGGCCCCGCGATCATGCCGTGATCAGAACAGCACCTTGACCAGGAAGCTCATGGTGTTCTGGTCGGTGGTGAAGGCGCCGGAGTCCTTGATGCCGTACTTGTTCTTCCAATAGTCGTACTCAACACCCACGTACAGCTGCTTCTCGCCCAGGTGCATGGCTTTGCCCAGGTCATACTTGATCTGCGGGTTGAAGTGCAGGTTGGCGTGGTAGGTGCCACGGCGGTTTTCATCGTTGTCCACCACCCAGTCCATGAAGCCATCGATCAACACGTCGGAGGAGCCGACCGGGATGGTGTAGGCCCACACCGGGGTGATCTGCCAGACATTGTCGCCAGGGCGGCTGCCATCGGTGGTGCGCTGGTAGAAGTTCAGCTGGAAGTAGTCAAAGCCTGGGATGTCCAGGTCGAAGCCGGGGCCGATCAGGTAGGCTTCCGTGTCGCCCTCGCCAAACTCATAGGTCATGGCCAGCAGCACGTCCTTGACCGGGCCGAAGGACAGCTTCTGGTCGAAGATCTTGTTGAAAGACAGGCGCGGGCTGATTTCGCCGTAGTAGGTGTTGGGACCGTTGCCGGCGTCCTTCTGGCCTTGGTAGAAGATCTTGTCGACGAACAGGAAGTTATCGCCGTACTTCCAGCCGTCGGCGTGCTCGAAGGTCAGGGTCTGTTGGGTCGACGGGTTGACCTTGAAGTTCTTGCCCCACAGGTAGGTCAGGCTGTTGCTCTGCCACTGCAGCAGGTCGCCGGCGAAGGTGGTGCCACAGGCCAGCAGGCCGCCGGCGAGGATCAGGCTGTTGATGGTACGCATTGCGGATGTCGCTCCCTTGGTTGATCTGTTGTCAGCGCTCGGTGTTGGCGCTTTTTCTGTCTTTTTAGTCAGCTTTTTTCGATGGGCCACAGCTGTCTGGCAAGGGTTGAGCCAACTTTCTCCCGGTTGGCGAAACCGTCCTGCTCGACGTCGTTCTGAACGGATGAAAAGGGTCTTTCAGGCTGGCAACACGTTGGCCAACCGCCCGAATTCATTGACTGAGCGGTCAGTAAACGCAGGCAGAATCCGTCCTGCCCTGATCGAGGGGGCGCGCAGATTACTGGCTTGCGCGCCTGGCCTCAAGTGCTCCGTCGTGGAGCACGGTGGAGCAAACCTGTGCATATGGTCAGGTTGTCAGAAGTGTACCTTGATCAAGGCACTGGCCACGCTCTGATTGCTGTCCAGGGCGCCCCGGCTGTCGATGCCGTATTTGTCTTTCCAGTAGCTGTACTCCAAGCCCACGTACAGCTGCTTGTCACCCAGGCTGAGCGCCTTGCCCAAGTCGTATTTCACCTGCGGGTTGAAGTGCAGGTTGGCGTGATAGGTGCCCCGTCGGTTCTGGTCGTTGTCGGTCACCCAGTCCATATAGCCGTCTATCAGAATGTCGGACTTGCCCAGTGGCACGGTGTAGGACCAGGCAGGCGTGATCTGCCATACGTTGTCGCCAGGGCGGCTGCCTTCGGTATTGCGCACGTAGAAATTGAGCACGAAATAGTTGAAGCCTGGCACGTCGAGGTCAAAGCCTGGGCCGATCAGGTAGGCTTGATTGTCACCTTCGCCACGCTCGTAGGTCATGGCCAGCAGCACGTCCTTGACCGGGCCGAACGCGAGCTTGCGGTCGAGGATCTTGCCCAGCGAGAAGCGAGGGCTGAACTCGCCGTAGTAGGTGGTCACCCCTTTGCCGGGGTCGGCCTTGCCGTTGTAGAAAATCTTGTCGACGAACAGGAAGGTGTCGCCGTATTTCCACTTGTTGGCGTGCTCGAAGGTGAGCGTCTGCTGGATGCCAGGGTTGATCTTGAAATCCTTGCCGTACAGGTAGGTCAGGCTCTCGCCGTGCCATTGCAGCCATTGGCCGGCCTGGCTCGGTACGCTGGCCAGCAGGCTGGTGCCCAGCAACAAGGCTGTGGGGATGTGGTTCATGTGACAGCTCCCGGATGTTGTTCTTGTGGGTTGTCAGGCGCGTGCGCGCCCCGGGCGGCCCACGCGGGGTGGGCCGACGGCACAGCAGTGATTCAGGCGTAAAGCACGGGCGGCCAGGGCGCCGCCCGTTGGCTCAGTGGGGGTGGCAGGGCGCGTTGTGCGCCGCGCGGTCCGCGCCGCCGAGAATGTTGAACAGCACGTTGAGCACCAGTGCACTGACCGTGGCCATGGCGATGCCGCTATGGGTGATGGGCTCCATCCACTGGGGCATCTGAGCGAAGAATTCCGGCCGTACCACCGGGATCAGGCCGAAACCGACGCTGACCGCCACCAGCAACTGGTTGCGCCGATCCCCGATGTCCGCTTCCTGGAGGATCTTGATGCCAGTGGCAGTGACCATGCCGAACATGGCAATGGACGCGCCGCCGAGCACCGCTGGCGGAATCGAGGCGATCAGGTAGGCCGCCTTGGGCAGCAAGCTGAGCACCACCAGCAAGCCGCCGGCCACCACCGTGACGAAACGGCAGCGTACGCCGGTCATCTGCACCAGGCCGATGTTCTGGGCGAACGAGGAATGGGTGAAGGTGTTGAAAAAACCTGCGATGAAGGAAGCGCCAGCGTCGCACAGCAGCCCGCGGCGCAGCATGCCTGGGGTGACTTCGCGGTCGGTGACCTTGCCCAAGGCCAGGAACATGCCGGTGGACTCGACGAAGATGATCACCACCACCAGGCACATCGACAGGATCGGGGCCAGGCTGAAGGTGGGCATGCCAAAGTGCAGCGGGGTGACCACCTGCAACCAGGGCGTGGCCCCCAGGCCCGAGAGGTCGACCATGCCGATCGATCCCGCCAGCAGGTAACCCAGGCCCATCCCCACCAGCACCGACACGTTGACCCAGAAGCCCCGCATGAAGCGGTTGATCAACAGAATCACTGCCAGCACCAGGCCGGCGACCAGCAGGTAGATCGGTGAGCCGAAGGTGGTCGCTTGCTGGCCGCCTCCGGCCCAGTTCACCGCCACGGGAAACAGCGACAGGCCGATGGACGTGATCACCGTGCCGGTCACCAGCGGCGGGAAAAACCTCACCACCTTGGACATGAAGGGCGCGACCAGCATGCCGAAGAAGCCTGCGGCAATGGTGGCCCCGAAGATACCCTGCAGGCCCACGCCGGGCATGCCGGCCATGGCCACCATGCTGCCAACGGCGGCAAAACTGGCCCCCATCATCACGGGCATGCGAATGCCCACCGGGCCGATGCCCAGCGATTGCACCAGGGTGGCGACCCCAGCGACCAGCAGGTCGGCGTTGATCAGAAAGGCGACTTCTTCGCGGGACAGGCCTGCGGCCTGGCCGATGATCAGCGGTACCGCGATGGCGCCACCGTACATCAGAAGCACATGTTGCAGGCCAACCAGAAAAAGCTGGAACAGGGGCAGGGGCTGTCGCGGCGGCGCTACCGGGATAGACGCCTTGGATGACTCGGACATGCAGCACCTCGAGTTTTGTTTTTATTCTCGGATCCAAGCGGCGGGCGAGCCCAAGGTTCAAGCGGCGATCTTCGACTTGAAGATCGCGTTGCTTTAAGCCTGGGCCAGCGCCTGCGCTCGATGCTTGCGTACGACGTTATGCGGTGTAGCCAATTGCGGTCAGTTGACAGGCGCGCCCTTGGCGATCCAGTCGCCTACCAGCTTGCGCTCTTCGGTGGTCATCTGGGTGATGTTGCCCAGCGGCATGATCTGGCTGGCAACCGCTTGCGCTTGGATGCGCGCGGCCTGGGCCTGGATCTGTTGCGGGGTGTCGAACATCACGCCACCTGGGGCGGCACTGAACAGTGGGCTGGTCGGCTTGGAGGAGTGACACACGGTGCAGCGTTCCTGGATGACGTGGTGGATCTTCTCGAAGCTGTCACCGCCGGCCTGCACCGTCGCCTGCGCCGGCGCTGCCGGTTCGGCGGGCTTGGCCGCGTCTTCGGCGCGGCGTTCGGCTGCCGTTTTGCCGCCCACGGCAGTGGCTGGCAACGGCTGGTACTCGATCTTGGCAGCGGCTTGTTCCGGGCTGACCGGCATCGGCTTGGGACCTGTGACATAGGCCAGGCAGATCATGGCCAGGGCGCCGACCGGCAGCGTCCAGGCGTACTTGTTGCTGTCGTGGCGGGTGTTGAAGTAGTGACGGATCAACACCGCCGCCACTGCGATCCCCGCCAGGATCAGCCAGTTGTACTGGCTGCCGTAGGTGCTGGGGAAGTGGTTGCTGATCATGATGAACAGCACCGGCAGCGTGAAGTAGTTGTTGTGGCGTGAACGCAGCAGGCCCTTGGCCGGCAACACCGGGTCCGGGGTCTGGTTGTTCTCGATGGCAGCCACCAGCTGGCGCTGGGCCGGCATGATGATGCGGAACACGTTGCCGACCATGATGGTGCCGATGATCGCGCCCGTGTGCAGGTAGGCCCCACGGCCACTGAACACCAGGCTGAAGCCCCAGCAGGCGGCAATGATCAGTACGAACAGCACCGCACCCAGCAGGGCAGGGCGCTTGCCCAGGGGCGAGTCGCAGAGGAAGTCGTAGACGAACCAGCCCACGACCAGCGACCCGATACCGATCGCCACGCCCTCGGCGCCGCTGAGGGTGCTGCCAGGTGCCAGCAGGTACAAGGTGGGGTTCCAGTAGAACACCACGCATAGCAGGGCAATGCCGGACATCCAGGTGAAGTAGGCTTCCCATTTGAACCAGTGCAGGTTCTCGGGCATTTTCGGCGGGGCGAGCTTGTATTTTTCCAGATGGTAAATACCACCGCCATGGATGGCCCAGAGGTCACCTGACAACCCATCGCGCGGGTTGCTTCGATTCAGGTGGTTCTCCAGCCAGACAAAGTAGAACGATGCACCGATCCAGGCCACGCCGGTGATCATGTGAACCCAGCGAATGCTCAGGTTCAGCCACTCGTGAAGGTGTGCTTCCACAGTATGTACCTCTTGCCGGTCACAGGCGCGGGCAGTGCCCTGGCATGACCGACCTTTTCTTATTGGTGGGGGTTGAGGATCAGCATCTGTTCCTCGCTGAAGTAATGCTCATCGCAGTTGTTGCCAGAACCACTGCGATCAACCACCAGGAAGTCATCCCGCTTTTCGATCGTCAGCACCGGGTGGTGCCAGACGCCGCGATGGTAATTGACGCCCTGCCTGCCGTTGCTGCGGAAGGCGCGGACCAAGCCTGATACAGGTGCATCGCCAAGTGGCGCGACCACGATCAGAAAGGGGTTGCCGAGCAGCGGAATGAAAGCCTGGCTGCCCAGCGGATGGCGTTCGAGCATGCGCACGGTCAGCGGCATTTCCAACGCGTCGGCGCGGAAAATACTGATGATCGCCTTGTCTTCGGGCTCGGCGGTCTCGACCGTGGCGAGCTTGTGAAAGCGCATGGTCGAGCCGTTGTTGATCATGAAGTGGTCGCTGCCGTCGGTTTCGATCACGTCACCGAAAGGGGCGAAGGCTTCTTTGGTCAGGGGCTCGATCATCAGGGTGCGCATGCGGTTATCTCTTCTATTGTGCGTTGTTCTGTTAAGAATCGTCGGTCGCTTACAGCTGTTGCAGGCGGAACAGGGCGATCTGGTTGATCTGCTTGAGCGCCTCGGCGAATTCGGCCTTGGCATCGTTGTGGATGCGCTGTTCGAACGAGGCCAGGATCTGGTGCCGGTCGCTGCCCTTGACGGCCATGATGAACGGGAACTGGAACTTGGCCTTGTACGCCTCATTGAGCGAGGTGAAGCGCGCAAATTCCTCGGCGGTGCATTGGTGAATACCGGCTCCGGCCTGTTCGTTGGTGCTCGAGGCGGTCAGTTCACCCTGCACGGCAGCCTTGCCGGCCAGGTCCGGGTGGGCGTTGATCAAGGCCAGTTGGTCGGCTTGGGGTGCGCTCAGCAGGATGTCGCTCATACGCTGGTGCAGTGTTTGCACGTTGTCCAGTTCGTCCAGTTGACCGAGGTCGTAGGCCTTCTCGGCGACCCACGGCGAGTGCTCGTAGATGTCGGCGAAGGCGTGGACGAACGCGTCACGGTCAAGGGTGGACGGCTTGAGGGTCTTGAAGGTGGTCATCAGACGGTCCCTTTCTGGTACGGGTGGGTGGCTTGCCAGTGGCGGGCGATGTCGACGCGGCGGGCGAACCATACCTGCTCGTGGCTTTTGGCGTAGTCGACGAAGCGCTTGAGCGCTGCCAGGCGTGCCGGCCGACCGACCAGGCGGCAGTGCAGGCCGATGGAGAGCATCTTCGGCGCCTCGGCGCCTTCGGCGTACAGCACGTCGAAGGCGTCCTTGAGGTATTGGTAGAACTGCTCGCCACAGTTGAAGCCCTGGACTTGGGTGAAGCGCATGTCATTGGTATCCAGGGTGTAGGGAATGACCAGGTGCGGCTTGCCGGTGGGGTTGTTCGGCTCCCAGTAGGGCAAGTCGTCGTCATAGGTGTCGCTGTCGTAGAGAAAGCCGCCTTCTTCCATGACCAGTCGGCGGGTGTTGGGGCCGGTGCGGCCGGTGTACCAGCCCAGCGGACGTTCGCCGGTGATTTCGGTGAGGATGCGGATGGCTTCGAGCATGTGCTCGCGCTCCTGGGCCTCGTCCATGTACTGGTAGTCGATCCAGCGGTAGCCGTGGCTGCAGATTTCATGGCCGGCCTGGACCATGGCGCGGATCACGTCGGGGTGGCGCTGGGCGGCCATGGCCACGGCGAAGATGGTCAAGGGAATGCCGCTGTCCTTGAACAGTTTGAGCAGGCGCCACACGCCTGCGCGGCTGCCGTATTCGTAGAGCGACTCCATGCTCTGGTTGCGCACGCCCTGCAATGGCTGGGCAGCGACCATCTCGGAGAGGAAGGCTTCGGACTCCTTGTCGCCGTGCAGGATGTTGCGCTCGCCGCCTTCTTCGTAATTGAGCACGAACGACAGGGCAATGCGGGCGTTGCCTGGCCATTGCGGGTGAGGAGGGTTATTGCCGTAACCGATCATGTCGCGAGGGTAGTCAGCGCTCACTGCAGTCTTCCTTCTTGTACGTGTGGGCAGGGTGGCGGGCCGCGTCGCTGTGTCGCACCACCGGATGCAATGATTGTATACAACTTATGAATTCTTTTGTAAGTCTGAATTTCCGTATTTCTGCCTAGGAGCTGTGTCTGGGTACCTTGCAAGAAACCTGCCCACTTGGTCAACTAAGCCTGACGACAACGCAGTGCTCCGCTTTATTGCTGCTGGTGTCATGGTCCGTCACCTCCTTCGCCGGGAAAGCAAAAAATTGTGTACAATTTTCCATGCGAATGTCTTAATTAGGCGAATTCAAGGCGCTCGCTGCCCCAGTTCGGGTCACTGGCGTGCGTACTTGCCCCTGGCAAACAAGAGGCGACAAGCAGATGGGACGTTTGACCACTCACGTACTGGACGCAGCCCACGGCTGTCCAGGCAGCGCAATCAAGGTGGAGTTGTACCGTGTCGAAGGCAGCCAGTTGACGTTGGTCACTTCGGCGCTCACCAACAGCGATGGCCGCGTCGACGCGCCATTGTTGCAAGGCGATGACTACCGTTCGGGTGTTTACCAGCTGCAGTTCAATGCTGGTGACTACTACCGTGGGCGTGGCGTGGCGCTGCCTGAACAGCCGTTTCTGGATGTGGTGGTATTGCGCTTTGGCATTGATGCGCAGCAGGAGCACTACCATGTGCCGCTGCTGATTTCGCCGTACAGTTATTCGACCTACCGTGGAAGCTAGTTGGTCGCTAGAAGAATCTTCGTAGGTCCTTTGGCCCGCTCTCACACTGGCGGGCTTTTTTTCGCCTAGGCCTAGGTGGTTTCGGTACGAATGCTCTGTTGCATATATGCCAGCGACTTGCCGGTCCTGAACAATGCGTGGTCTTCTGCGCCTGCGGCCAACGCACCTAGCAGGTTGAAACTCGTGCCGACCAGGCGCGGTGCTCCCCGTTCCTTCATCCATTCCTGACTGGCCAGTAAATGCGCAGATGTGTTGGAAATGCTAGCGCGTCTAGTGCGATCGGCGATGTCTACATAGACTCGCGCGTGCTCAATGCTCAGGGAATTATCACCGTGGCTGGCCAGGTTGCTGTTGACCACGCCAAGCTTGTGGATGAAAGGCGTACTGGTTGAGAGTTTCCTCGTGTATTCATGGATCACGGCCCGTCCCCCATTAAAACTAGGTATGGACTGCGGGTTTGGCGATAGCGACTTTCGGGTAAGACCCAAGCTTTCGGCCGCGAGCTCATGATTTGACCTCCACCACTTCTTGATTGCGCTGAACGTCACGGGCGCTCGACCCGACGGGTCGGCCATGTTCACCGGATCGTTCTGGCAGTAGGCGTATGGATTGAGCCCACCCTGAGCAAATGGACTCCAGTGGTCAGGGCTCTGCAACCTCATCAGTGTCGGGTTGTAGAGCCGGTGGCCTTTGCCTAGAGGGTACAGGCGGGAAATCGGATCACTGAACTCGCCGTTGAAGCCCAATGAGCTCTTGCTCCATAAGCTATGACCATATGGGGTATAGGTGGGTAAGGCAGAGGTAGGTGTGTGCATCGGCAGGCCTCCGTAAAGGCTTTCACTTGTAACAAGCACCGATTCAGTTTGCACCTGGCAAAAATCCTAGTTTGATCGATTTGCACGCCAATCGCGCCGGTAATGACAAATGGGCGCCGAAGCGCCCTTGGCTGTTGCGAAAGTTTCAGAGGAAGATGAACTTGGCAATAAAGATCGCACACAGCACCCACAGGCTGGCAGAGATCTCCTTGTATTTACCCGTACCGGCTTTAAGCGCCACGTAGCTGATGAAACCCAGCGCAATGCCATCGGCTACCGAGAACGTCAGTGGCATCATGATCACGGTGACGATTGCCGGAATGCTGTCGGTCGCCTCGTCCCAGTTGATGTGCGCCATGCTGCCCATCATCAGCATCGCGACGTAGATCAAGGCGCCAGCGGTTGCATAGGCGGGGATCATGCCAGCCAGCGGTGCAAAGAACATGGCGGCAATGAACAGCACGCCTACCACCACCGCCGTCAGGCCGGTGCGCCCCCCGGCGGCCACCCCCGCGGCACTTTCCACATAGCTGGTGACCGGCGGCACGCCGACTACGGCGCCGAACACGCTCGAAGCACTGTCGGCCTTGAGGGCTCTGGACAGGTTCTCGATACGGCCGTCAGGGGCCACCAGGTTCGCCCGCTGCGCCACGCCCATCAGCGTCCCGGCGGTGTCGAACATATGCACGAACAGAAAGGCCAGGACCACGCTAATCATGCTCACGTTGAACACGCCCGCCACGTCCATGGCCATCCAGGTCGGCGCCAGGCTGGGCGGCATCGACACCACGCCGCCGAACTTCACCAGTCCCAGACCCCAGCCCGCCAGCGTTACGCCGATGATGCTGATCAGGATCGCCCCGAATACCCGCTTGTAGCTGAGGATGGCGATCATCAAAAAGCACATCGCCGCCAGCAGCGGGCCTGGCTCATGCAGCGAACCGAGTTTGATCAGGGTGGCGGGGCTGTCGACGATGATACCTGCGGTCTTCAGGCCGATCAGGCCGAGGAACAGGCCCACCCCGGCGCCCATGGCATGGCGCAGGCTGACGGGGATGCTGTTGAGCAGCCACTCGCGCACCTTGGACAGCGTCAGGAACATGAACAGCACGCCGGAGATGAAGACCGCGCCCAGTGCCGTTTCCCAGTTGTAGCCCATGGTGCCGACCACGGTGTAGGTAAAGAACGCATTGAGACCCATGCCGGGTGCCAGGCCCACTGGCCAGTTGGCATACAGCCCCATGAGCAGGCAGCCGAGGGCGGCGGCGATGCAAGTCGCCACGAAGGCTGCGCCATGATCAATGCCGGCATCGGCCATGATGTTGGGGTTGACGAAAATGATGTAGGCCATGGTGATGAAGGTGGTCACCCCGGCGATCAGCTCGGTTTTAACGGTACTGCCGTGTTGCCTGAGTTTGAAAATGCGCTCCAGCCAACCCGTGGCGGGCGGTGAAGCGATGTCCAGCGTAGGGACTTCGGTTTTGCGGCTTTCCACAGCGAGTACTCCTCAAGTCTTTCTTGTTGTTATGGAGCCCGTGGTCCTGAGCAATGCACTTGGCGGCTCCGCGAGGGCGGCAACTGGCCAGCAGCATGCAGTGCCGTGGCGCATTGTTGACCGTAAGGTCAGGAAGTTGCCTGAGCGATTATGCTTTTGTGTACAAAGAAAGCAAATACTGTTTTATGTTTTGTATGCTAGGTGAGGTGAACAATCGCTATATGCGTTAAAGCACGCCTGCAGAAACGGCTCAGCCTGTGTACAATGACGCCATACTTTCCTTCGTGCCTCGAGAGCCCATGAACGAACAGCTGCAACCCCTGAAAAAACCCGCGCGTGCCGGCAAGGCCGGTCGCAGTGGTACCCAGGACGACATTGTCTATGCGCACATCTTCGAGGCCATCCTGGAGCAACGTCTAGCGCCGGGCACCAAGCTCAGCGAAGAGGCGCTGGGCGAGATTTTCGGCGTCAGCCGCACCATCATCCGCCGGGCCCTGTCACGGCTGGCCCATGAGAGCGTGGTGCTGCTGCGGCCCAACCGAGGTGCCGTGGTCGCCAGCCCAACCGTGGAGGAGGCGCGCCAGGTGTTCTTCTCGCGGCGCATGGTCGAGCGTGCCATCACCGAGCTTGCCGTGGAGCACGCCACCGCCGAGCAGCTGGCCGAGCTTCGGCAGATGGTCCGCGAAGAGCGCGACAGTTTTTCCCGAGGGGATCGCGGCGCCGGCATCCGGCTGTCCGGCGAGTTTCACCTCAAGCTTGCCGAAGCGGCGGGCAATGCGCCGTTGGTGAGCTTCCAGCGCAGCCTGGTATCGCAGACCTCGCTGATCATCGCCCAGTACGAGAGCGGCAATCGTTCCCACTGCTCGTACGACGAGCATCTGCAGCTGATCGATGCCATCGAGGCGCGTGACGCCGCCCAGGCAGTCAGCCTGATGATGCATCACATGGACCACATCGACAGCAAGCTGAACCTGGACGAGGAGAGCGCCTCGGACGATCTGCATGCGGTGTTCTCCCATCTGCTGAAAAAGCCCAAGCTCACGGTCAAGAACTGACCGTTCGCCTGGGCTCGCATCAGCGCGACCCTTACCTTTCGCGCTGATGCACGCAACGCCCGGCCGCATAGGTTTCACGAACCGTGCGGTCGTCGCCTAGGGTGGTCAGCACGAACAACGTCTCCTCGATGCTTCTGGACTGCTGCAGGCGATAGTCCAGCAGCGGCGTTGCCTTGTAGTCCAGCACCACAAAGTCCGCGTCATTGCCCGGGCGCAGGCTGCCGATCCGGTCATCCAGGCGCAGCGCGCGCGCACCGCCCAGGGTCGCCAGGTAGAGCGACTTGAAAGGGTGCAGGCGTGCGCCTTGCAGCTGCATCACCTTGTATGCCTCATTGAGCGTGTTGAGCAGCGAGAAGCTGGTACCGGCGCCTACGTCGGTGCCCAGGCCGACATTGACCTTGAAGCGCTCCGCCTGAGGCAGATTGAACAGCCCGCTGCCCAAGAACAGGTTGGAGGTGGGGCAGAACGCGACCGCCGAGCCCGTCTCGGCCAGGCGCTGGCATTCTTCGTCGCACAGGTGCACGCCATGGGCGAAGACCGAGCGCTCGCCCAGCAGTTCGAAATGGTCGTACACATCCAGGTAGCCCTTCTGTTCCGGGAACAGCGACTTGACCCAGTCGATTTCCTGAAGGTTCTCCGACAGGTGCGTGTGCAGGTAAACGCCTGGGTGTTCCTTGAGCAGTTGGCCCGCCCGTGCCAGCTGCTCAGGCGTGCTGGTCGGTGCGAAACGCGGGGTGACGGCATAGTGCAGGCGGCCTTTGCCATGCCAGCGCTCGATCAGCGCTTTGCTCTGGGCGTAACCGGACTCGGCGGTGTCGGTCAGGTAATCGGGGGCGTTGCGGTCCATCATCACCTTGCCAGCGATCAGACGCAGGTCCAGGCGCTCGGCTGCTTCGAACAAGGCGTTGACCGATTCGGAGTGCACACTGCCGAACACCAGGGCGGTGGTGGTGCCGTTACGCAGCAGCTCCTTGAGGAAGATCTGCGCCACCTGGTCGGCATGGTCCTTGTCGGCAAATTGCTTCTCGCAAGGGAAGGTGTAGGTGTTCAACCAGTCCAGCAACTGCTCCCCGTAGGAGCCGATCATGCCGGTCTGGGGGAAGTGGATGTGAGTGTCGATGAACCCTGGGGTGATCAATGCGTCCTGGTAGTGCTCTACCGGTATGTCGGCGTCCAGGGTCGGCAACAAGTCGCTGGCATGGCCCACGGCCTGGATGCGTCCGCCGTCGATCACAAGCACGCCGTCTTCGAAATACTCATGGGAAGCGTCCAGGCCTACCTCGGCCGGGTCGGCGATGCTGTGCAGGATGGCGGCTCGGTAGGCTTTGCGGGTAACGGTCATATCTCACTCGTCAAATGGCTTGGCTGCGCCGTGAAGGCGGCAGCAACTGGGCAATGGGGCCGGCGTTGGCGGCAGCGTCGTGCTGGCCGAAGCGGGCGTTGTAGGTGGCGATGATTTCGCCGGCGATGGACACGGCGATTTCGATGGGCAGCTTGCCCTTGACCTCGGTCAGGCCCATCGGGCACCGCATGCGCGCCACCAGGGCGGGGTCGAACCCGCGCTCGCGCAGGCGATGCTCGAACTTGACCCGCTTGGTCTTCGAGCCGATCAGGCCGAACCAGGTGAAATCGTTGCGCTTGAGGATGGCAGCGGTCAGCTCCAGGTCGAGCTGATGGTTATGGGTCATGACGATGCAGTAGCTGCCCGGCGGCAGGTCTGCCACTTCGTCGACCGGTTCCTCGCTGACCACGCGCGTCACGCCGGCGGGAATCTGGGCAGGGAATTCCTGCTCGCGCGAATCGATCCAGCGCACCCGGCAGGGCAGCGCGGCGAGCAAGGGTACCAGAGCCCGGCCGACATGGCCCGCGCCGAACACGGCGATCTGCGCCTGCACGGCGGCCATGGGTTCGAACAACAATACCGTCACACCCCCACAGCACTGGCCGAGGCTGGCACCAAGACTGAAGCGTTCCAGGTGCGGGGTACCGCGGTGCTCGCCGAGCATCTGCCGGGCGATGTGCAGCGCCTTGTATTCCAGATGGCCGCCGCCGATGGTGTCGTATGATCCGCAGGCGCTGACCACCATTTTCGAACCGGCATTGCGCGGGGTGGAGCCGCGTTCTTCGATGATGGTCACCAGTACGCAGGCCTCGCCGCGGGCTTGGTGTTCGGCCAGGGCGTTGATCCATTGGTGCATGATGCAAGATCCTCATCTATGGGTGCCTGTTCGGGCCTTCTCGCCGACTTGCCGGCAATGGGCCCGAACAGGCAACGCACCTTCAATTGTTCACTGCGTCCAGCTCCTGCACCGCAGGTTGCAGGGTGGCCGCCTTGCGCATCTGCTCACAGCCCCACAACACCCGCTCCGGCGTGGCAGGGGCATCTATGTTCGGTTGCACGCGGTAGTCGGCAAGGCTGGCCACCGCATCCTTGATCGCGCACCAGGCGGCGATCCCGAGCATGAACGGCGGCTCGCCCACGGCCTTGGAATGGAACACCGTGTCCTCCGGGTTCTTGCGGTTCTCCACCAGCTTGACCCGCATGTCCAGCGGCATGTCGGCCACCGCTGGAATCTTGTAGCTGGCCGGGCCGTTGGTCACGAGTTTGCCCTTGGCGTTCCACACCAGCTCCTCGGTGGTGAGCCAGCCCATGCCTTGAATGAACCCTCCCTCTACCTGTCCGATGTCGATGGCCGGGTTCAGCGAGTCGCCCACATCGTGCAGGATGTCGGCGCGCAACATCTTGTACTCGCCGGTCAGTGTGTCGACGATCACTTCCACGCAGGCCGCGCCAAAGGCGTAGTAGTAGAAGGGGCGCCCCCGTGCCTGGCTACGGTCATAGAAGATCTTTGGCGTGCGGTAGAACCCGGTGCTCGATAGCGACACCTGACCGAAATAAGCCTGCTGCACCAACTGCTCGAAGCTGACGATCTGGTCGCGCACACGCACGTGGCCATTACGGAACTCTACGTCCTCCTCGGTGACCTGGTAGTGCCTGGCAGCGAATTCGGTCAAACGTTTCTTGAGAATCTCGGCAGCATGCTGTGCGGCCTTGCCGTTCAAGTCAGCCCCACTGGAAGCGGCGGTAGGGGAGGTGTTGGGTACCTTGTCGGTGTTGGTGGCGGTGATCTGGATCCGGTCGATATCGACCTGGAAGACCTGGGCCACCACCTGCGCCACCTTGGTGTTCAGGCCCTGGCCCATTTCAGTGCCGCCGTGGTTCAGGTGGATGCTGCCATCGGTGTAGATATGGATCAGCGCTCCTGCCTGGTTGAGGAAGGTGGCGGTGAACGAGATGCCGAACTTGACCGGGGTCAGTGCCAGGCCTTTTTTCAGGATCGGGCTGCCGGCATTGAAGCGACCGATGGCCGCCCGCCGTTCGGCGTAGTCACTGCTGGCTTCAAGCTCGGCGGTCATCTCCTCGAGCATGTTGTGCTCGACGGTCTGGTAATAATGGGTGACGTTGCGCTCGTCCTTGCCATAGTAGTTGGCCTTGCGCACGGCCAACGGGTCGCGGCCGAGGTGCCTGGCGATGTGGTCCATCACCTGCTCGATGGCGACCATGCCTTGCGGTCCGCCAAAGCCCCGGTAGGCCGTATTCGACGCGGTGTTGGTCTTGCAGCGGTGCCCGTGGACGGTGGCATCGCCCAGGTAGTAGGCGTTGTCGGAGTGGAACATGGCGCGGTCGACGATCGAGCCGGACAGGTCCGGGGAGTAGCCACAGTTGCCGGCCAGCTCCAGGTTGATGCCGTGCAGGCGACCCTGGTTGTCGAAGCCCACGTCGTACTCGACGTAGAAGGGGTGTCGCTTGCCGGTCATGGTCATGTCCTCGACCCGCGGCAGGCGCATCTTCGTCGGTTGCCCGGTCAGGCGGGCGATGACGGCGCACAGGCAAGCCGGGCTCGCGGCCTGGGTCTCCTTGCCGCCAAATCCGCCGCCCATGCGGCGCATGTCCAGCACCACCTTGTTCATGGGCACATCGAGCACTTCGGCCACCAGTTTCTGCACCTCGGTGGGGTTCTGGGTGGAGCAGTACACGATCATGCCGCCGTCTTCGGTGGGCATCACCGAGGAAATCTGGGTCTCCAGGTAGAAGTGTTCCTGGCCGCCGATGTGCAGGGTGCCTTGCAGGCGATGCGGGGCGCTGGCCAGGGCTGCAGCGCTGTCGCCGCGCTGATGGGTGTGGCTGTCGAGCACGAAGTGCCGCTTGCGCAGCGCCTCGACCACATCGAGCACCGGTTCGAGGTCCTCGTATTCGATGACGGCGGCCATGGCGGCGCGGCGTGCGGTGTCCAGGTCACGTGCGGCCACGGCCAGGACCGGCTGACCGAAGAACTCGACCTTGTCGATGGCCAGCAAGGGATCGCCTGCCACCACCGGTCCGATGTCCTTGAGCCCAGGAATGTCTTGATGGGTGATCGCGATGCGCACCCCTTCGAAGGCGTAGCAGGGCGTGGTGTCGATGCGCAGGATGCGCGCATGGGCACGGTCTGCGGTACGTGCGTAGACGTGCAGCTGGTTGGGGAATTCCAGTCGGTCGTCGATGTACAACGCTTCGCCGGACACGTGCTTGTCGGCGCTATCGTGCTTGACGCTGCGCCCGACCCCGGTGGTCAGGTCCTGGCGGAACAGGTCGGCCATTTCGGCCTGGCTTTTGGGCACATGATGGTTAGACATAAGCGGTCACCCGGGTTTCGATGTGCGGCGTTTGCAGTTCGATAAAGTACTTGCGCAGCAGGTTCTGCGCGGTCAGCAGGCGGTATTGCTGGCTGGCGCGGAAGTCGCTGAGCGGGGTGAAGTCTTCGGCCAGGGCCTGGCAGGCGCGCTCCACGCTGGCCTTGTTCCAGGGTTGGCCCAGCAACGCCGCCTCGCAGGCACGGGCGCGCTTGGGGATGGCCGCCATGCCGCCGAAGGCGATGCGTGCGCCGCTGACCACCCCGTGCTCGATGCTCAGGTTGAACGCTGCGCACACCGCCGAAATGTCATCGTCCAGGCGCTTGGAAACCTTGTAGGCGCGGAACGTCCAGTCGTGCCGGGCTAGGGGTACCAGGATCTTCTCGATGAACTCGCTGTCCTGCCGGGCGGTGATGCGGTAGTCGATGAAATAGGCTTCCAGCGGCATCGTGCGCTGGCGCTCGCCCTGGCGCAGGACTACCTGGGCGTCCAGCGCGATCAACAAGGGCGGTGAGTCGCCGATGGGCGAAGCGTTGCCGATGTTGCCGCCCAGGGTGCCCTGGTTGCGGATCTGCAGCGAAGCGAAGCGATGCAGCAGCGCCCCGAAGTCCGGGTATTGGGCGTTCAACGCCTGGTAGCAGTCGGTGAGCGGGGTGGCAGCACCGATTTCAAGATGGGTGGCGGTCTGCTCGATCCGCTTGAGCTCGGCCACATGCCCCACGTAGATCATCACTGGCAGGGTCTTGTGCATTTGCGTGACTTCCAGCGCCAGGTCGGTACCGCCTGCCAGCAACCGGGCTTCGGGGTGCGAACTATAAAGCTCGGCCAGGTCGGCGACGGTCAGCGGGACCAGGCAACGCTTGTCGCCACTGTTCAGCTCGCCGGTCTGCGACGGTGCAATGGCCTTGAGGCGGGCGATGGTCTGCGCTTGCTGGGCATCGAACTGGTCGCGGCAGGGTTGCCGGCAGCTCTGCTGGGCGGCGTCAAGAATGGGTCGGTAACCCGTGCAGCGGCACAGGTTGCCGGCCAGTGCTTCCTGGGCCTGGTGCACGTCGGCACCTTGACTGTTCTTTTGCAGGGCGAACAGCGACATCACAAAGCCTGGCGTACAGAAACCGCATTGCGACCCATGGCAGTCCGCCATGGCTTGTTGCACGCTGTGCAGCTGGCCTTGGTGCTTGAGGCCTTCGACGCTGATCAGTTGCTTGCCGTGCAGGCTGGACACGAATGTCAGGCAGGAATTGAGGCTGCGATAGCGCAAGGCATCGTCGCCGGCATCGTCCTGGGTCAGTTCACCGATCACCACGGTGCAGGCACCACAGTCACCGCTGGCGCAGCCCTCTTTGGTGCCGGGTTTGCCCAACTGCTCGCGCAGGTATTGCAGCACGGTCATGTTCGGGTCCAGGGCGTGCTCGCTGCGCAGCTCCTGGTTGACGAGAAACTGGATCACGGGGATGGCCTCGCAATGGTTTTATTGTTGTTGGGCCGACTCTAAGCAACACCTGTCGCGCGGGTCAATGTTTTTCTGACTCAAAGGTCAGGAAATCGTCCGGCGGCCGGCCCACCCTGGTTGATGATGCTTACACCAAGCATAGATCGCGCCGGCCCGGCAGCTGTCCGGGTGGTCAAATAAACCCCGATAGCCCGCTGCGCTTCCCGGGGGCAAGTAGGCTACAATCCGCCCCCTTGTGTCCCGTTCAGTGATTTGAAGGAAAACCATGACGTTCAAGGCCCCGGACAGCCTCGCCGAGCAGATTGCCGATTACCTGGCCGAGCGCATCATCCGCGGCGAACTGGCGCCTGCAGAGCGTATCCAGGAACAGAAGGTGACCCAGGCGCTCAACGTCAGCCGGGGTTCGGTGCGCGAAGCGCTGCTGATCCTTGAACGTCGCCACCTGGTGGCGATATTGCCGCGCCGGGGCGCCCACGTCACCGAACTGGACGAGCGCAGCGTGCGCAGCCTGTGCACGCTCATGAGCGAGTTTTACATCCTGCTGGGCAACGCGGTTGCACAACGCTGGCGCAGCGAAGACGAACTGCGCCCGTTTCTGGACATTCAGCAGCGTCTTCATGTGGCGCATGCCGCACGCGACATCGAGGCGTTCGTGGCCGAGAGCTTCGAGGTGATGCGTGCTGCCTACCCCTTCGCCGACAACCCGTTCCTGCAGGAAACCGTCGAGAACCTGCAGCCAGCCATGAGCCGCGCCTATTACCTGTCCCTGGACCAGCGCCAGGCGAACATGGTCGATTACCTGGGCCTGTTCGGTCACTTGCTCGAGGCGGTGGTGCTGCGCGACTTGCCGCGCATTCGTGAAGTACTTACCGCCTATGGCCAGCGCAGTTGCGAACTGGTACTGGCGGCGCTGGCCCGGCCCTGACTGATGCGTCTGAAGTGCATCCGCCTGGCAGGGTTCAAGTCTTTCGTCGACCCCACCACCGTCAACTTCCCGAGCAATATGGCGGCGGTCGTGGGCCCCAATGGCTGTGGCAAGTCCAACATCATCGACGCCGTACGCTGGGTAATGGGCGAAAGTTCGGCAAAGAACCTGCGCGGCGAGTCGATGACCGACGTCATCTTCAACGGCTCCAGCGGCCGCAAGCCGGTCAGCCAGGCCAGCATCGAACTGGTGTTCGACAACAGCGAGACTACCCTTGTGGGCGAGTATGCCGCCTACGCCGAGATCTCGATTCGGCGCAAGGTCACCCGCGACAGCCAGAACAGCTATTACCTCAACGGCACCAAGTGCAGGCGTCGGGACATCACCGATATCTTCCTGGGCACAGGCCTTGGGCCTCGCAGCTACTCGATCATCGAACAGGGCATGATCTCCAAGCTGATCGAAGCCAAGCCCGAGGAACTGCGCAATTTCATCGAGGAAGCGGCGGGTATCTCCAAGTACAAGGAGCGTCGCCGCGAAACTGAAAACCGCATCCGCCGAACCCAGGAGAACCTGGCGCGCCTGACCGACCTGCGCGAGGAGCTGGAACGCCAGCTTGAGCGCCTGCACCGCCAGGCCCAGGCGGCCGAGAAATACCGTGAATACAAGGCGCAGGAACGCCAGCTCAAGGCGCGCCTGGCGGCGTTGCGCTGGCGCGAGCTGGACGAACGGGTTCGTCAGCGTCAGTCGGTGATCGGTAACCAGGATGTGTCCTTCGAGGCGCTGGTGGCCGAGCAGCGCAATGCCGATGCCAGCATCGAGCGGCTGCGTGACGGTCATCATGAGCTGTCCGAGCGCTTCAACCAGGTGCAGGCCCGGTTCTACTCGGTGGCCGGCGACATCGCCCGGGTCGAGCAAAGCATCCAGCACGGCCAGCAACGTTTGCGCCAGTTGCAGGACGATTTCAAGGAAGCCGAACGCACGCGCCAGGAAACCGAATCGCACCTGGGGCATGACCGTACGCTGCTGGCAACTTTGGCAGAAGAACTGGCCATGCTCGAGCCCGAGCAGGCGCTGACCCTGGCGGCTGCCGAAGAAAGCGCTGCCGTGCTGGAAGAGGCCGAATCAGGCATGCACGGTTGGCAGGAGCAGTGGGACACCTTCAACAGTCGCTCGGCTGAACCGCGTCGCCAGGCCGAAGTGCAGCAGGCGCGCTTGCAGCAGTTGGAAAGCGGCTTGGAGCGCCTGGCCGAGCGTCAGCGCAAACTCACCGACGAACAGGTGCAGTTGGGCGAAGACCCGCAAGACGCGGCGATGCTGGAGCAGGTTGAGCAGTTGGCCAGCAGCGAGTTGTCGCTCGAAGCACTGCAACTGGAGGAAGAGGAGGTTATCGAGCGCCTGGAAACGGTGCGCCAGGCGCTGCAGGAGGCCGGGCTGGCTCAGCAACAGGCCCAGGGTGATGTGCAACGCCTGGGCGGGCGCCTGGCATCGCTGGAAGCCCTGCAGCAGGCAGCCCTGGACCCAGGTGCTGGTGTGGGCCAATGGTTGCAGGGGCAGGGGTTGGCAGACTGCCCTCGCCTGGCACAAGCGTTGCGCGTTGAGCCCGGGTGGGAGCTTGCGGTGGAAACCGTGTTGGGCGCCGACTTGCAAGCCGTGCTGGTGGACGACTTCGCACCGTTGGATCTGGCGGGCTTGCAGCAGGGCGATGTGAGCCTGCTGCTCGCGGCTTGCGCCAGCCAGGCGGTGCCTTCCGGCAGCCTGCTGGACAAGGTACAAGGCCCCGTCGACCTCGCGCCATGGCTGGGCCAGGTCAGGCCCGTGGAAGACCTGGCCGAGGCCTTGGCCTTGCGTGCTGCGTTGGGCGAAGGGCAGAGCCTGGTCAGCCGCGATGGCTATTGGGTCGCCCGCCACAGCCTTCGTGTGCGCCGCGGTGGCAGCGGTGAAGGCGGGGTGCTGGCGCGCGGTCAGGAGATCGAGCGGCTCGAGCACAGTCAGCGTGAGCAGCACATCGCCCTGCAGCAGCTTGACCAGCAGCTGCACACCCTGCGTGAACAGCAGCAGCACCTGGAAGCGCAGCGCGAGCAGGTACGCCGTCGCGCCCAGGAAGAAAGCCGCCTGCAAGCCGAACTCAAGGCCAGCTTGTCAGCCAACCGTGCCCGTGCCGAACAGGTCGCGCTGCGCCGCCGCCGTTTGGACGAAGAGCTGGCTGAGCTCGACGAGCAGCGCGCCCTCGAGCATGAGCAACTGGGCGAAGCCCGTTTGCTGTTGCAGGATGCCCTCGAACTCATGGCCCAGGACACCGATCGGCGCGAAGTGCTGCTGGCCCAGCGCGACCGGCTGCGTGAGGGCCTGGACCGCATTCGTCAGGAAGCCAGGCAGCACAAGGACCATGCCCACCAGCTGGCCGTGCGCCTGGGGTCGCTGCGCGCCCAGCATGACTCCACGCGTCAGGCCCTGGAACGCCTGGAACTGCAAGCGGCCCGTCTGAGCGAGCGACAGGAGCAGCTGAGTCTGAACCTGGAGGAAGGGGAGGCGCCGTTGGAGGAGCTGCGGCTCAAGCTCGAAGAGTTGCTGGAACGGCGCATGGGTGTCGACGAAGAAATGCGCCAGGCACGCCTGCAAATGGACGAGGCCGACCGCGAACTGCGCGATGCCGAAAAGCGCCGCACCCAGGCCGAGCAGCAGGCTCAGTTGCTGCGTGGTCAACTCGAACAACTGCGCCTGGAGTGTCAGGGCCTGGAAGTGCGGCGTACCACATTGCAGGAGCAGTTGCTCGCCGACGGTTACGACTTGCAGGGCGTTCTCGCCACGGTCGAGCCCGACGCTACCGAGGCCGGCACCGAACAGGCCTTGGAGCAACTCGATGCCCGTATCCAGCGGCTGGGCGCGATCAACCTGGCCGCCATCGAGGAGTACGAACAGCAGTCCGAGCGCAAGCGCTACCTCGATGCCCAGGATGCTGACCTGGTCGAAGCGCTGGACACGCTTGAAAACGTCATTCGCAAGATCGACAAGGAAACCCGCCACCGCTTCAAAGATACCTTTGATCAGATAAATGCCGGATTGCAGGCACTTTTCCCAAAAGTTTTCGGTGGTGGCAGCGCTTATCTGGAACTGACGGGCGAAGATCTACTCGATACAGGGGTGACGATCATGGCGCGACCACCGGGCAAGAAGAACAGCACCATTCATCTGCTGTCTGGTGGCGAAAAAGCACTGACCGCCTTGGCGCTGGTGTTTGCCATCTTCAAGTTGAACCCCGCACCGTTCTGCATGCTCGATGAAGTCGACGCACCGTTGGACGATGCCAACGTTGGGCGGTATGCCCGACTGGTAAAGGAAATGAGTGAGAGCGTGCAGTTCATTTACATCACGCACAACAAGATCGCCATGGAAATGGCCGACCAGCTGATGGGGGTCACCATGCACGAGCCGGGCTGTTCGCGCCTGGTGGCCGTGGATGTGGAGGCGGCCATGGCGATGGTCGATGCGTGAAACCTGTGGTCGAACGGCACAATCTTCATTGAAATGCCCCTGTCATGTGAGACAGACGGTGTAAAGTTGTCTTTGGTCGTGCTAGCTTTATGTCACTCGTTTTCTGCGTGGGTAAAACGCCTGTCAGAACATAGGCTTGGCGCCACGTGTTAAAGGCCTTTGAAGCCTTTGTTTTCAGCATATTTATTAGAGGCACGGGATTACATGGAAATCGGTCTGCGCGAGTGGCTGATCCTTATCGGCATCATTGTCATTGCCGGCATTCTTTTCGATGGCTGGCGCCGTATGCGCGGCGGCAAGGGTAAGTTGAAATTCCGTCTGGACCGCAGTTATGCAAATGCGGCGGACGATGAAGGCGGTGGTGCCGAAGTGCTCGGCCCACCCCGCGTGCTCGACACCCACAGGGAGCCTGAGCTGGACGAAAGTGATCTTCCGTCGCTCAGTGCCTCGGACCGGGACCGTGATCGCGAACCCAAACCTGCCAAGGTCAGCAAGTGGCCAAAACGCCCGGCGGCTGCAGAAGCGCCGCGCGTTGACGCAGGCTTCAGCGCGCCCTCCCGTGAAGCGGATATTGTGATCGACGACGAGGACGACTTCGCGGCGGACAAGGGGCGTAGCCCATCCCCTGCAGCGGCCAACAACAGCGTCAAGGAGCTGCCGCCGGCCGAGGAAGTGCTGGTGATCAGCGTTATTTCCCGTGACGAGGGTGGGTTCAAGGGCCCGGCGTTGCTGCAGAACATTCTGGAAAGTGGCCTGCGGTTCGGCGAGATGGACATCTTCCACCGTCACGAGAGCATGGCCGGTCACGGCGAAGTGCTGTTCTCCATGGCCAATGCCGTCAAGCCTGGCATCTTCGACCTGGATGACATCGACCATTTCAGCACGCGTGCGGTGAGCTTCTTCCTCGGCCTGCCCGGCCCGCGCCATCCGAAGCAGGCCTTCGACGTCATGGTGGCGGCAGCGCGCAAGCTGGCCCATGAGCTCAACGGTGAACTCAAGGATGACCAGCGCAGCGTTTTAACGGCGCAGACCATCGAACACTACCGCCAGCGCATCGTGGAATTCGAGCGCCGTGCCCTGACCCAGAAGCGCTGATAAATCCAGACGAAGAGCAGCCTCGGGGCGTGCTGGTCGGTTCAGGCCTCTTGCTCATCGACTCGGCTTTCGGCAAGCGAGCCCGCTTCACGGTTTCACCGCAGCCTTTGAAGGCTGTGGCGAACCTGTGGAGCGGGCTCGCTGCCTAAGGCACAAGGCGATGACGAGACCTGGCTCTCCAGAGGCTGCCAGGCTGCTCTTTCGTTTTGCAAGAGAAGCTCAAAATGACCGCTGAAACCCGCATTCACGAACTGCGTGCCGAACTCGACCAGCACAACTACCGCTACTATGTGCTGGACGAACCCAGCGTGCCCGACGCCGAGTACGACCGGCTGTTCAACGAACTCAAGGCGCTGGAGGCCGAGCATCCCCACCTGGTCACGCCCGACTCGCCCACCCAGCGGGTAGGTGGGGCGGCCCTTGCCGCATTCAGCCAGGTTCGTCATGAGGTTCCCATGCTCAGCTTGGGTAATGCCTTCGAAGAGGCTGACCTGCGTGAGTTCGGTCGCCGTGTGACGGAAGGGCTGGACCAGCCAGGCGCGGTGGATTTCAGCTGCGAGCCCAAGCTCGATGGCCTGGCGGTCAGCCTGCTCTACCGTGACGGTCACCTGGTGCAGGGTGCCACGCGAGGCGACGGCACCACGGGTGAAGACATCAGCGCCAACGTGCGTACCGTGCGCAACATTCCCTTGAAGCTGCACGGGCAAGGCTGGCCTGCGGTGCTGGAAGTGCGCGGCGAGGTGTTCATGAGCAAGGCCGGCTTCGACCGGCTCAATGCGTCCCAGGCCGACCTCGGCGGCAAGACCTTCGCCAACCCGCGCAATGCCGCGGCAGGCAGCCTGCGTCAGCTGGACTCCAAGATCACTGCCAGTCGCCCGCTGGAATTCTGCTGCTACGGTGTCGGCCAGGTGTCCGCACCTGTGGCCGACAGCCATATCGCCACGCTGGAGCAGCTCAAGACATGGGGGTTGCCGATCAGTCGCGAGCTCAAGCACGCGGCCGGCATCGAGCAATGCCTGGACTATTACCGCGACATCGGCGAGCGGCGTAACAGCCTGCCTTACGAGATCGATGGCGTGGTGTTCAAGGTCAACAGCCTGGCCGCACAGCGGGAGCTGGGTTTCCGTGCCCGGGAGCCGCGCTGGGCCATCGCCCATAAATTCCCGGCGATGGAGGAGCTCACCGAGGTGCTGGACGTGGAGTTCCAGGTGGGGCGTACGGGCGCGGTCACCCCAGTCGCCCGCCTGAAGCCGGTCAAGGTCGCCGGTGTGACGGTGTCCAATGCCACCTTGCACAACATGGACGAGATCGCCCGCCTGGGCTTGCGCATTGGCGATACGGTCATCATCCGCCGCGCAGGCGACGTGATCCCGCAGGTGATGCAGGTGGTGCTGGAGCGTCGGCCGGAAGGGGCGCGTGAAGTGCGGGTGCCCAGCCAGTGCCCGGTGTGCGGCTCGCATGTGGAGCGCACCCAGCTGGTCAAGCGCAGCAAGGGCAGGGAAGTGACCAGCGAGGGGGCCGTGTACCGCTGTGTCGGTCGCCTGGCCTGTGGGGCGCAGCTCAAGCAGGCGATCATCCACTACGTGTCGCGCCGGGCCATGGACATCGACGGGCTGGGTGAGAAAAGCGTGGAGCAGTTGGTGGACGAGGGCCTGATTGCCTCACCCGCCGACCTTTACACGCTCACGTTCGACCAAATCGTCGGCCTCGAAGGTTTTGCCGAAGTGTCCAGCCGCAAGCTGCTCGATGCCATCGCCGCCAGCAAGCAGCCGACCCTTGCCCGCTTCATCTATGCCTTGGGCATTCCCGATGTCGGTGAAGAAACCGCCAAGGTGCTGGCCCGCTCACTGGGCAGCCTGTCGCGCGTGCAACAGGCATTGCCGCAGGTGCTCACCTATCTGCCGGACATTGGCCTGGAAGTGGCCCATGAGATCCACAACTTCTTTGAAGACGAACACAACCAGAAGGTCATCCGCCAGTTGCTGGACAGCGGCATGCAGTTGCAGGACGAAGGCGAACTGGCCGCGGAGTTCGCCGCCAGTACCACCCTGGCTGACATGCTCGCCAAGCTCGACATCCCCTCGGTAGGGCCTACCGGCGCGCAAAAGCTGGTGGCGCGCCTGGACAGCCTGGACAAGATCATCGCCGCCGACGGCATTGACCTGCGCCAGGCGCTCAATACGCGCCAGGCAGAGGCTGTACGTGCGTTCTTCAGGGATGAAGCCAACCAGCGTCTTGCCCATGCCATCGAGGCGCAGCTGCTGGCCTTCGGCATGCACTGGCGCAGCGAGAAGAAGGTGGCCGAGGGGCTGCCTCTGGCGGGCCAGACGTGGGTGCTGACCGGCTCCCTGGAACGCATGAGCCGCGACATCGCCAAGGAGAAGCTCGAAGGCCTGGGGGCGAAAGTGGCGGGGTCCGTTTCTGGCAAGACCCACTGCGTGGTGGCAGGGCCGGGTGCCGGGTCGAAGCTGGCCAAGGCCAGCGAGCTGGGCGTGAAGGTGCTCGATGAAGAGGCGTTCGTGGCGTTTCTTGCCCAGCAGGGCATCGAGGTCTGATAACCCTGGAGCCGTGTTGGCCCGGTGCGTGATTGTCGGCACTTGGCCATCTTGGCGTGCGGGGGTGGCTGGCGAGGTGTTTGACCGCGTGGCGCGCGCTAGCCAGACAAGTCATTGAGAAATGATGACTTTTTCTGCTGCAGAGGTTGTATCTGGGCTCAAGACCGGTACAATGGCGCCACTCGCTGTTCAGCGAGACATGTAGTGGTGGCCCTGTCGGTCCTCCCGCATTGATTACCCGTTAACCTGGTCAGGCCCGGAAGGGAGCAGCCATAGCGGGAACATCGAGTGCCGGGGTGTGGCTGGCGGGGCCGCCTCCATTTCAGGCCTTGAATTCTAAAAGGCCAAGCGCTTGGTCACTCAGACTGCACACGAAAATCTGTCGGCCTTTGCCACAATGCGCCAAGGCGTTTCGGTTTTTGTTGTAAGCGCAGCCCGTTCACGCCCCTGAGGCAATTGGCTATGGCGCTGCGCACACTACCGCGTTTCTACCCGGCCTTCACAGAGCGGCTCGATACTTTCATGCGTGCTGACCTCGCTGAGGCCACTGCCATCAACCGGCGAAACCTCGGGCAAGCCAGATGATCGTCGGCAGGGCACTCAGCCGCGTGGCGCAAGCCTTTGCTCATGGCCTGCAACGTCTTGATCCGGCTGTCGAGCTCATCGGCCTTCGCCAGCAGCTGCGCCCGGTCGACCTTCATGTCCACCAGCAGGGTGCTGATTTCGTCCAGCGAAAAACCGGCGGACTGGCCCAGCGCTATCAATGCGAGCCTTTGCGCCACGTCAGCCGAAAACTGCCGGCGTTGGCCGGGCTCGCCACGCGCCGTGAGCAGTCCCTTCTTCTGGTAATAACGCAGCGTCGAAGACGGCACGCCCGTGCGTCTCGCCACATCGGCAATGTCCATGTACAAGCCCTTGACTTGAAGTTGACTTCAACTTGCATGCTGACCGGCGAATCCGACAACGTCAAATCAGAGGGAGCGTCATGGGCATCAGCGAACAGTGGATTGCAGCAATAGGCATCGGCGTCGGAGCCACACTGGTCATGGACGGCTGGTCGGCGGTCTCCAGGCGCCTGGGCGTTAGCACGCTCGATTACGCCTTGGTGGGTCGCTGGGCGGGGCATGCACTGCGAGGGCGCTGGCGCCACCAGGCAATCCGTCAGGCCCCGCCCATCAAGCATGAGCGGATCTTGGGCTGGACGCTGCACTACGTCATTGGCTTGGCGTTCGCGATGCTGCTGGTCATCACGGCGGGCACCCCCTGGCTGAGCGCCCCGACCCTGTGGCCGGCATTGGCCGTGGGCGCAGGTACGGTACTGGCGCCCCTGTGCCTGATGCAGCCTGCCATGGGCATGGGCTTTTTTGCTTCACGCACGCCCAGCCCCTGGCGCGCGCGGTTCAAGAGCCTGGTGAATCACCTGGTATTCGGTATCGGGATGTACGTGACGGCCTTGGCGCTGTAGGCGTCAGGTGCCCGTCCCGGCGGGTTGGGGCTCTTCGGTGCTGCCGTAGCGTTGCAGCAAGCGCTCCATCTCCCCGCTCTGCTTGAGGCGCACCAATGCGCGCAGAAGCGCTTGGGCGGGGATGTCAGGGTCGTTGCGTACCAGGCAGCCCAGGTCCTGTTCGTCCAGCACCGCCAGTGGCTGCAGTTGCGCATGGCGCTGGTGATTGAACCACCGCAGTGACAGTTGGTTGCTGACGGCATAGCGGTACCGTCCCGCTTGCAGCTTCTGCAGGGCCAGCTCCTGGCTGCGGCTATCCTCCCGGTAAAGGCGGTGTGCCGCCAGCAGGGGTTCAAGCGTGGTGTAGGTGTAGCCCAGGACGGTGCCGATGGGCTGGGGTGACAACCGTTGCGGCGAAATCGGGCCGCCTTCGCCTATGCGGCCTACCAGCACATCGCGCTGGTGAATCAGCGGCACGCTCCAGATGAAGTCCTTCGGCCGCGCCATCAGCCACTGATCGCTGACATAGCAACGTACATCGATATCACCCTGGTTCATCGCCTCCTCGAGGCGCATTCGAGCCATTACATGATATTCGGCGCGTACACCGGCTTGCTCGGCGGCCGCCTGCATCACATCGAACAACAGGCCCTCGACCGGCTGGCCGTTCTCGATGCGAATCAGCGGCATGCTCCAGCTCTCGGCCACCGAAAAACGCAGTACCGGCTGTTCAGCCAGGCTGTGAGCCGACCAGAAAAGAAGCAAAGTCAGCAGGGTCCGCACCGCAGGTCCTCCATGATCCGCTGTCCATCGTCGCGCCCGGCCAGTCAGGCAGTGCAATTTTGCCCCCGCTCCGCTAGCATTAGCGCTCTTCCGCTCGATCAGGCTACGATGGTTTTTCGATGAGTTATCAGGTTCTTGCACGTAAATGGCGTCCGCGCTCGTTTCGCGAAATGGTCGGCCAGGCCCATGTGCTCAAGGCCTTGATCAACGCGCTGGACAACCAGCGCCTGCACCATGCCTACCTGTTCACCGGCACGCGCGGCGTAGGCAAGACTACCATCGCGCGCATCATCGCCAAATGCCTGAACTGCGAAACCGGTATCACCTCCACGCCCTGCGGTACCTGCTCGGTCTGCCGGGAAATCGATGAAGGGCGTTTCGTCGACCTGATCGAGATCGACGCCGCCAGCCGTACCAAGGTCGAGGATACCCGCGAGCTGCTGGACAATGTCCAGTACGCGCCGAGCCGTGGTCGCTTCAAGGTCTACCTGATCGACGAAGTGCACATGCTCTCGACCCATTCCTTCAACGCGTTGCTCAAGACGCTGGAAGAACCACCGCCCTACGTCAAGTTCATCCTCGCCACCACCGACCCGCAGAAACTGCCGGCTACCATTCTTTCGCGCTGCCTTCAGTTCTCCTTGAAGAACATGAGCCCGGAGCGTGTGGTCGAGCACCTGAGCCACGTGCTCGAGGCCGAGAACGTGCCGTTCGAAGCCGATGCGCTGTGGTTGCTCGGCCGTGCGGCCGACGGCTCGATGCGCGATGCCATGAGCCTGACCGACCAGGCCATTGCCTTCGGTGAAGGCAAGGTGCTGGCTGCCGATGTGCGCGCCATGCTCGGCAGCCTGGACCACGGCCAGGTGTACGGGGTGCTGCAGGCATTGCTCGAAGGGGATGCACGCGCACTGCTCGAAGCCGTGCGCAACCTGGCCGAGCAGGGCCCGGACTGGGCCGGGGTGCTGGCCGAAATGCTCAACGTGCTGCACCGCGTGGCCATCGCCCAGGCCTTGCCCGAGGCGGTGGACAACGGCCAGGGTGACCGGGAGCGCGTGCTGGCCCTGGCTGCTGCCTTGCCGGCCGAAGACGTACAGTTCTATTACCAGATGGGCCTGATAGGGCGGCGTGACCTGCCCTTGGCGCCCGACCCGCGTGGTGGCTTCGAGATGGTACTGCTGCGCATGCTGGCGTTCCGCCCTGCCGATGCGGACGGGGCCCCGAGGCCGGTGCTAAAGCCAGTGGGGATCAGCCAGGCCACAGCTGATTCCGTCGAGCCGGTGGCGCCCCCGGCAGCGGTTGCCCAACCGGTAAGCGAACCGGTTGCGTCGGCGCCGTCAGCGCCCGTGATCGAGGTGCCTGCACCAGCAACGGCCGACCATGAACCCGAAGCTGAGCGTGACCGCGAACTCGAGGCGGAAATCTCCGCCATCTCGGTGCCTGAGCCCATTGCGCCGGTTGTCGATCTGCCATGGGAAGAGCCTGCCGCACCGACCGTGCCGGAGCCCCAGCCGGCCCCAGCACCCGTTGCTGCAAAACCTGCGCCTGCCCAACAGGCGCCAGCCCACGATGACGTACCCCCGTTCGATCCAGGTGCGTACGCGTCGGTGGGCATGGACCGCGACGATGAGCCGCCGCTCGACGAAGACTACTATGCTGGCGAAAGCGATCCGGTGGGCTTCAGCTACCTCGATGAGCTGGCCGAGCACGTCCAGGAACAACCCCAGGCCGCCGCCGAGCCGCTGCCCGCTGCCAAGCCGGCGACCGGGCTAGCCTTGCAGTGGCTGGAATTGTTCCCGCAGTTGCCTGTCTCTGGTATGACAGGCAACATCGCGGCCAACTGCACGTTGATCGCCGCCGACGGTGATGACTGGCTCCTGCACCTGGACCCGGGGCAAGGCGCGTTGTTCAACGCCACCCAGCAAAGGCGCCTGAACGAGGCGCTCAACCAGCACCTGGGGCGTACGTTGAACCTGCGCATCGAGCTGATTCGGCCCGAACAGGAAACGCCAGCCCAGGCCGCGGCCCGCAAGCGCCTTGAACGCCAGCATGAAGCCGAGGCGTCAATCGAGCACGACCCGCTGATCCAGCAGATGATCAAGCTGTTTGGCGCCAAGGTGCGGCACGATACTATTGAGCCTGTAGAGGCCCTGGCCAGTCAGGGCCAGTAACGGATAACCATGCGGCCAGCCTAGCGCCAGGCCGCATCACATGACCCAATCGAGGTATTCCCCATGATGAAAGGTGGCATGGCCGGCCTGATGAAGCAGGCCCAGCAGATGCAGGAAAAGATGCAGAAAATGCAGGAAGAGCTGGCCAACGCAGAAGTCACCGGCCAGTCCGGCGGTGGTCTGGTCAGCGTGGTGATGACCGGCCGCCACGACGTCAAGCGCGTGAGCATCGACCAGAGCCTGATGTCGACCGAAGAAGACGACAAGGAAGTGCTCGAAGACCTGATCGCTGCAGCCCTGAACGATGCCGTGCGCAAGATCGAACAGAGCAGCCAGGAAAAGATGGGCGGCATGACCGCTGGCATGCAACTGCCGCCAGGCTTCAAGATGCCGTTCTGAGCATTTGCGTGCCGACGAACCGTCGCTGGTAACAGCGGCGGTTTTTTTATGGCCGCCGTGCCGATTTGACGCCACTCCCCATGGTGGGTATAAACCGCCTCTTAATGACTTGTCAGGCGTTTCCCATGAGCTTCAGTCCTCTCATCCGCCAGCTGATCGACGGCTTGCGCATTCTGCCCGGCGTTGGCCAGAAAACGGCACAGCGCATGGCCCTGCAATTGCTGGAGCGTGACCGCAGCGGGGGGCTGCGGCTCGCCCAGGCGCTGACCCAGGCCATGGAAGGGGTAGGACATTGCCGTCAATGCCGCACCCTGACCGAACAGGACCTCTGCCCCCAGTGTGCCGACCCACGGCGTGACGACACGCAACTGTGCGTGGTCGAAGGCCCGACGGATGTCTATGCCGTCGAGCAGGCTGGCTATCGCGGGCGTTATTTCGTGCTCAAGGGGCATCTGTCGCCGCTCGACGGACTGGGCCCGGAGGCGATCGGCATTCCCCAGTTGATGGCGCGCATCCAGGAGCAGGGCACCTTCACCGAAGTCATTCTTGCCACCAACCCCACGGTGGAAGGTGAAGCCACGGCGCACTACATTGCCCAGTTGCTGGCTGAAAAGGGTCTGGTCGCCTCGCGTATCGCCCATGGCGTGCCCTTGGGCGGCGAGCTGGAGCTGGTGGACGGCGGCACGCTGGCCCATGCCTTTGCAGGGCGTCGTCCTATTTCGCTCTGAGGCAGCGATCGGGTTCGACTGGCAGTGCCGTGACATAGGGGTTCCAGCGGCGAAGTTGATCCTGAACCCCATCGCCGCCCATCCGTCCCCCCTCAGCGCTCGCTGAGGGAAAACTCGGTCAGGCAGAAGGTCGGTACGCCCGCCGCCTGCAAGCGGCGCGAGCCGTCCAGTTCGGGGAGGTCGATGATGGCTGCCGCCTCGAACACCTGCGCACCCGTACGGCGCACCAGGTTGGCGGCGGCCAGGAGCGTACCGCCGGTGGCGATCAGGTCGTCGAAGATCAGTACCGAGTCGCCCTCGCACAGGCTGTCGGCGTGCACTTCTAGGAAGGCTTCGCCGTACTCGGTCTGGTACCCCTCGCTGAGCACGTCAGCGGGCAGCTTGCCTTGCTTGCGGAACAGGATCAGGGGTTTGTTCAGCTGGTGGGCGATGATCGAACCGATCAGAAAACCACGCGCGTCCATGGCGCCGATGTGGCTGAACTCGGCCTCGACATAGCGCTCGATGAACTGATCGGCTACATAGCGCAGCCCGCGCGGCGACTGGAACAGTGGGGTGATATCGCGGAAGATCACGCCCGGCTTGGGGAAGTCCACTACCGGACGGATCAGGGCTTTGAGGTCGAAGGCGTCGCTGTGCATTGTTGCAGGTATCCTGGGAAAACGAATGGCCCAGTATACCTGCTAATGCAGCCCTCAGGCCTCCATTGCCCCACCGGCCAGCGCGCAAAGCTGGATCGGGTCGAGGATATGCACTTCCTTGCCTTCGGCGCGCAGCAGGCCATTGTGCTGGAAGCGGGTGAACACGCGCGACACGGTTTCCACCGCCAGACCCAGGTAGTTGCCCATCTCGTTGCGCGACATGCTCAGGCGGAACTGGTTGGCCGAATAACCACGGGCGCGAAAGCGCGCCGACAGGTTGACCAGGAACGTCGCGATGCGCTCATCGGCGGTCTTCTTCGACAGCAGCAGCATCATCTGCTGATCGTCGCGAATTTCGCGGCTCATCACGCGCATCAGCTGGCGACGCAGCTGCGGCAACTGCACCGACAGCTCATCCAGGCGCTCGAACGGAATCTCGCAAACGGATGTGGTTTCCTGGGCCTGGGCCGACACCGGGTACGCCTCGGTGTCCATGCCGGACAGGCCCACCAGCTCGCTGGGCAGGTGGAAGCCGGTGATCTGCTCTTCGCCGCTGTCGCTCAGGCTGAACGTTTTCAGGGCGCCGGAGCGTACGGCATAGACCGAGCCAAAATTATCCCCCTGGCGGAACAGGAACTCGCCTTTCTTGAGAGGGCGACCTCGCTTGACGATTTCGTCCAGTGCGTCCATGTCTTCCAGGTTGAGTGAAAGGGGCAGGCACAGGGGGGCCAGGCTGCAATCCTTGCAATGGGCCTGGCTGTGTGGGCGCAGTTTGACTGGCTCGGACATTTGACTCGATCCTTGTGGGAAAGCACACATAAGTCGTAAGGGTAACCCACGACATAGGGTGTAGGCCAGTGGCCGCGACCAGCAGGATGACCTGTCAGACCCGCCAGCGCATTGCCCGATCGCCTGTGTGCCAAGGGCCACATGGCCGGAGCGTGGTGAGTGCGGCCAAATGTCTCGCTCAGATCACACGGGAGAACCGTTGGCGATTGTGCATGGCCAGGTAGGCATCGAAGACCATGCACACCGCGCGGGCCAGCAGTCGCCCAGCCGGCAGGATCCGAATGCCCTTGTCGTCCAGGCGAATCAGGCCGTCGCGCTGCAAGGTCAGAAGCTCCGGCCACAGGTCGTTGAAATAGCCACGAAAATCGACGGCGAATGCTTGTTCGATCGGCTCGAAGTCCAGCTCGAAGTGGCAGATCAGCTGCTGGATGACCGCCCGGCGCAGGCGGTCGTCGGGGGTGCACAGCAGGCCACGCTGGGTGGCGAGCTGGGCGTTGGACAGGCTGTCCTGGTAGGTGGCCAGGTCGCTGCTGTTCTGGCAGTACAAATCGCCGATCTGGCTGATCGCCGACACGCCCAGGCCGATCAGGTCGCAGTGCCCATGGGTGGTGTAGCCCTGGAAGTTACGCTGGAGCGTGCCTTCCTCCTGGGCGACGGCCAGTTCGTCATCGGGCAGGGCGAAGTGGTCCATGCCGATGTAGCGGTAGCCGGCAGCGGTCAGTTGCTCGATGGTGGCGTGCAGCATGTCCAGCTTGGCCGCTGCGCTGGGCAGCTCCCCGGCTTCGATGCGCCGTTGCGGCATGAACCGTTCAGGCAGGTGGGCGTAGTTGAAGACCGACAGGCGATCGGGCTGCAGGCGGATCACTTCCTCAACGGTGCGGGCGAACCCTTCGGGCGTCTGGCGCGGCAGTCCGTAGATCAGGTCCAGGTTCACCGAGCGGAACTGCAGGGTGCGAGCCGCCTCGATCAAGGTCCGCGTCTGCTCCAGGCTCTGCAGGCGGTTGACGGCGCGTTGCACGGCCGGGTCCAGGTCCTGCACGCCGAGGCTGACGCGATTGAAGCCCAGCTCACGCAGCAGGCCCATGGTCGACCAGTCCGCCTCGCGCGGGTCGATTTCGATGCCATAGTCGCCGGAATCGTCATCGAGCAGGCTGAAGTGCTGGCGCAGCGTGGCCATCAGTTGACGCAGCTCTACGTGGCTCAGGAAGGTTGGGGTGCCGCCGCCAAAGTGCAGCTGCTCCACACGTTGCCTGCTGTCCATGTGGCAAGCCACCAGCTGGATTTCCTGTTCCAGGCGTTGCAGGTAGGGGGCAGCGCGTGCCCGGTCCTTGGTGATGACCTTGTTGCATGCGCAGTAGTAGCAGATGTTGGCGCAGAACGGCACATGCACGTACAGCGACAACGGGCGCACGGCCCGCCGGCTTTCGCGCAGGGCGTGCAGCAGGTCGAACGAGCCCACTTCGCTGTGCAGTTGCACGGCGGTTGGGTAGGAGGTGTAGCGTGGGCCGGCCAGATCGTAGCGGCGGATCAGGTCGGTGTCCCAACGTAGGTCGTCGAGCATGAGGGCGGTCCCCGGAAAGAGCAGCAATGTTCCGGAGTCTAGGGATGTCTGTAGGAATCTGTGTTGATTTGTATCAAGCGCTAAACGGCCTGAGGGCGCTGCGTCTAGCTCAGGCGATGCGCGGTCGTCACGGCTGGTTAGTGGCCATAAGCCATGTGCTGCGCCACCTGGCGCTTCAGTGGCCCATCAGCCAGTATTGATGAGGCCCGGGCAGTGTCCACAGGCCGAATAGCACCACGAGCATGCCACCGGCCACCCGCACGCTGCGTCGTCTCAACACCCTGTTTACCCGCCCGGCCGCCAACCCTGTGACCAGCAGCACGGGCCAGGTCCCCAGCCCGAATGCCGCCATCAGGGCTGCGCTGTGCAAGGCGTTCCCCTGGCTCGCAGCCCACAACAAGGTGCTGTACACCAACCCGCACGGCAGCCACCCCCAAAAGGCACCCAGCAGCAATGCACGAGGCAGGCTAGAAACCGGAAGCAGGCGCGACGCCACCGGCTGGATGTGCCGCCACAGCCCGCGACCCATGGCCTCGATGCGGGTCAGTCCGCTCCACCAACCGGCCAGGTACAGGCCCATGGCGATCAGCAGCAAGGCGGCCATGGTGCGCAAAACCAGCACTGCAGGGCTGTTGGCCACCGCCCAGCCCGCCACACCGAGCATCAGGCCCGCGACGGTATAGCTGAGCACACGCCCGACGTTGTAAGCCACCAGCAGCCGCAGGCGACGGCCGCGCTGGGCTGGGGGAATGGCCAGGGTCAGGGCGCCCATCAGGCCGCCGCACATGCCCAGGCAGTGACCCCCTCCGAGCAGGCCGAGAACCAGCGCCGAGCCCAGCAAGGGCAGCAGGTCAGCCACGCGTCGGGGGCTCGGGATGGGAATCAGGCGTTTGGTCGGGCGTGACGGCGGCCTGGTGACGGGGATCCTGATCGTCGAAGAGGATGCTGTGAGCGGGGCTTTCGAGGTCGTCGTACTGACCGCTGTCCACCGCCCAGAAGAAGATGTAGACGGCCACGCCGACCAGCAGCAGCGCTGCGGGGATCATCACATAGAGGGCGGGCATGGCAGGTTCCTCGCAGGGGTAGGTGCTGACGCGGCCAGGGCAGGCGCAGCAGCAGGCATACGGGTCAGGCGTAGGGCATTGAGCACCACCACCAGTGAACTGACCGACATGCCGACCGCTGCCCACACCGGGGTGATCCAGCCAAGGGCCGCGAACGGCAGCATGAGGCCATTGTACAGGCTGGCCCACAGCAGGTTCTCGATGATGATGCGCCGAGTGCGCCGCGCCAGCGAGACCGTCTGCACCAGCGCCTGGAGCCGGTTGGAAAGCAGCACCGCGTCGGCGCAGGTCTTGGCCAGGTCAGTGGCACTGCCCATGGCGATGCTGATGTCTGCCGCTGCCAGCACCGGCACGTCATTGACCCCGTCCCCCAGCATCAGCACCTTGTGCCCGGCCTGTTGCAGGGCCTTGAGCCGCGCCAGTTTGTCATCGGGCCTGAGGCCGCCAGCGGCCTCGTCGATGCCCAGTTGCGCGGCCACCTCGCCGACCATCGGCGAGCTGTCTCCGGACAACAGCACCGTACGCCAGCCAAAGGCCTTGCAGGCGGCGAGCAGGGCAGGGGCGTCTTCGCGCAGGCGATCGTCCAGCCCGAACCAGGCCAGCGGGCCGCGGCGGTCGCCCAGCAGCAGCCACTGCCCCCGTGGCTCGGGTATCGCCGGCGGCGGTGTGCCGCTCAAAGCGCAGACGAAGCTCGCCTGGCCTATGCGCAGGCGTTGGCCTTCAACCTCGCCCTCAAGGCCCAGACCGGGCACGGCCAGCACAGCATCGGCCGGCGTGGCCACTTGGCCGAAGGCCCGTGCGATGGGATGCTCGGAGCGGTGTTCCAGGGCTGCGGCCCAGGCCAGGCAGGTGTCGGCCGTCGCACGGCCCAGCGGCCTGATGCTGCGCAAGGTCAGGCGCCCCTCGGTCAACGTGCCAGTCTTGTCGAAAATCACCGTGTCGATCTGGTTCAGGCCCTCCAGCACATGACCGCGTGTGACCAGCAGGCCCAGCTTGTGCAACGTGCCTGTCGCCGCCGTCAGCGCGGTCGGGGTGGCCAGCGACAGCGCGCAGGGGCAGGTCGCGACCAGCATGGCCAGCACGATCCAGAACGCCCGCTGCGGCTCCACTTGCCACCACCACACGCCAATCGCGACGGCCGCCAGCAGTGAACACAACAGGAACACCTGGGAGGCGCGGTCGGCGATCTGGGCCAGGCGCGGCTTTTCGGTCTGGGCGCGTTCCAGCAAGCGCACGATGGCGGACAACCGCGAATCCTGGCCCAGGGCTTGCACCTGCACATGCAGGGCACTTTCCACGTTCAGCGTGCCACCTGTGACCTGATCACCCACCTGGCGAGGTTGAGGCAGGTATTCGCCGGTCAGCAGCGATTCATCGACACTCGAGCGCCCTTGCACGATGCGCCCGTCAGCCGGGATCACCGACCCTGGCAACACCTGCACGCTGTCCCCGCAGCGCAGTTCACTGAGCAGGATGCGCTCGCTGCGGCCCTGGGCGTCGACACGCAGGCAGGATGCCGGCAACAGGTTGACCAGCTGCGCCGTCGCGGCGGCCGTGCGTTCGCGGGCGCGCCGTTCCAGGTAGCGTCCGGTCAGGAGAAACAGGGCGAACATGCCGACCGTGTCGAAATACAGCTCGCCGCTGCCGGTCACCGCTGTCCAGATCCCGGCACCGAACGCCAGGGCAATGGCCAGCGAGACGGACAGGTCCATGGTCAGGTGGCGGGTGCGCAGATCACGCGCCGCGCCCTTGAAAAAGGGCGCGCAGCTGTAGAAAACGATGGGAATGGTGAGGAACAAGGCCACCCAGCGCAGGATGGTGTGCAGCTCGGCGGACAGGTCCATGTTGAATTCCGGCCACGTGGCCATGGTTGCCATCATCGCCTGGAACCACAGCAACCCGGCCACCCCCAGCCTGCGCAACGCGCTGCGGTTTTCCCGGCTCAATTGCTCGGCCGCCTGGTCCGGCTGATAGGGGTGGGCGGCGTAGCCAATCCGGCGCAGCGCCGCCAGCACCTGCGACAGCGGCAATTGCCGATCGTCCCAGCTCAGCAGCAGCCGATGATTGGACAGGTTCAGGCGCGCTTCGGCCACCCCCGGCAGGTTGCGCAGGTGCTTGTCGATCAGCCAGCCGCAGGCCGCGCAACTGACGCCTTCGACCAACAGCGTGGCTTCGGCCAGCTCGCCCTCGTGCCGCACGAATCGCTGCTGCACATCGCTGCGGTCGTATAGCGCCAACTCGTCTTGCAACTGCCGAGGCAGGGCTTGCGGGTTGGCGCTGTTGTCGCTGCGGTGCTGGTAGTAGTGCTCAAGGCCCCCCGCCACGATCGACTCGGCCACCGCCTGGCAGCCGGGGCAGCAGAAGGCCCGGGGCTGCCCGAGAACCACGGCGGTGAACGCGCGACCGGCGGGGACGGGCAGAGCGCAGTGGTAGCAGGGGCTGGGTTGGGTCATCGCATCATTGCCTTGCACAGGTCGACCGCGAGCACGATCACAGGTGTTGAGCGCCTTGCAGCGCCTCGTCACCCAGCTCTAGGGTCACGCCATGCTCAACCTTCTCTTCTTCGAACAGGCGCCACACCTGATCGCCTTCGCTGCCCAGCAGCTCGACGAAGCGGCGGCCATCGACCTTGTCTTCCAGCTGGCCGACATAGCGCCCCTGTTCGACACGGCTGAGCAGCACCCGGCGGTCCATGGCCGGTTGGGTGGGGGAGATGAGGTTCAGCTCAAGCTTCTGCGGGTCGCTGCTGCCGGTCAGGCGCACGTCTACTTCACCGGTCAGGTCGTCCAGGTGAACGCTGGCCTTGAGCGCCAGTTGCTGGGCCAGCAGCTCCCTGTCCAGGGAGCGGTTGATGCCCTTGCCGGCCTCGTAGTAGTTGTCGTTCACCAGGTTGTCCGGGTTGCGCACGGCGATGCTGACCATGGTCAGGCTAAGGCACACCGAGGTGGTCAGGATGCCGATGATGATCCAGGGCCAGAGGTGCTTGTACCAGGGGCTGGCGGCGGTGGCAGGCATGGTGTTCATCCTTCTTAGCGAATCTGCGGGCCGATGAAACGGCTCTTGGCTTCAACCTGGGCGTCGCTGTCATCGGCGCTCTTGAGGATGAAGGTGATTTCGTTGGTGGTCGAGGGCAGTTTTTCCGGGGCCACCGACAGTTGCACGGGCAGGCTGACGATGTCGCCAGCGGCCACGCGGATTTCCCGTAAGCCATCAAGCATCAAGTCGGGCAGGCCGGTGGCATCGAGCACGTAGACGTGGTCGCGCTGGTCCTTGTTCATGACCTTGAGGCTATACACGTTTTCGATGCGCCCCTGCGCATTCTCCCGGTACAGGACGCGGTCCTTGCTCACATCCAGGCCTACCAGCGAACGGGTGGCAAAGGCGCTGGCCAGGGCGATGATCATGACCAGCAGCACCACGGCATAGCCGATCAGGCGAGGGCGCAGCAGGTGGGTCTTCTGCCCGGACAGGTTGTGCTCGGTGGTATAGCTGATCAGCCCTTTGGGGTAGTGCATCTTGTCCATGATGCTGTCGCAGGCGTCGATGCACGCGGCGCAGCCGATGCACTCGATCTGCAGGCCATCGCGGATGTCGATGCCCGTGGGGCATACCTGCACGCACAGGGTGCAGTCGACGCAATCGCCCAGGCCCTTGGCCTTGTAGTCCACGTCTTTTTTGCGCGGCCCGCGGGTCTCGCCACGGCGCGGGTCGTAGGACACGATCAGCGTGTCCTTGTCGAACATCACGCTCTGGAAGCGCGCATAGGGGCACATGTACACGCACACCTGCTCACGCAGCCAGCCGGCGTTGCCATAGGTGGCCAGGGTGAAGAAACCGACCCAGAAGTAGGCCCAGCCGTCTGCCTGGCCCGTGAAGAACTCGACCACCAGTTCGCGGATGGGGGCGAAATAGCCGACGAAGGTCATGCCGGTGACGAAGCCGATCAGCAGCCACAGGCTGTGCTTGGCGAACTTGCGGGCGAACTTGTTGGCGCTCATGGGCGCTTTGTCCAGCTTCATTCGCTGGTTGCGATCACCTTCGGTGACCTTCTCGCACCACATGTAGATCCACGTCCACACGCTCTGCGGGCAGGTATAGCCGCACCAGACCCGGCCTGCGAACACGGTGATGAAGAACAGGCCGAAGGCCGCCACGATCAGAATGCCCGACAGCAGGATGAAGTCCTGGGGCCAGATGGTTGCGCCGAAAATGTAGAACTTGCGTTCCGGCAGGTTCCACCACACCGCCTGATGCCCGCCCCAGTTCAGCCAGACGGTACCGAAGTACAGCAAGAACAAGACCGCACCACCCACCATGCGCAGGCGTCTGAACAGGCCGGTGAAGGCACGGGTGTAGATTTTTTCGCGCGAGGCGTAGAGGTCAACGGAATCCTTTCCTGTGCTGGCAGGCGGGGTTACATCATGTACCGGAATATGCTTGCTCATCATCATGTCCCACGGCAGTGGAGAAATGCCGCGGCCAGTACATGCCGGCCGCAGTCTCGCGCAATCTGCTAGGCCCTGTGTGAAAAGCCTTGATACTCGGTGATGCTGCGTTGAAAACAGCCTCGGAATGCTCATTTACAACCCGTAAACTCCGCTTCCTCGGCTGTTTTCGCCTTGCCTGACCTTCGTCTCAAGACTCTTCACACAGAGCCTAGCGCTGCGCGGCCATGATACGCCCCTGGCAGACGTTCAGACCGAGGTGCGACCTTTGGCCGCATTGGGTTGATCTTGTGAAACGTGATATGGGAAGTGTCAATTGATCCAGGTCAGGCGGTGACGCATTTGTTGCCCACCTGTTGAACAATCCGGTTGCGCAGAGGGTCAGCGCAACCGGGTCACGAACCCGGTTGCTGAGTTCACGCCTCGCCTGGCTGCCAGCTGCCCATCCAAAATCCCCTCACTCGCTTTTATCGCCTGCCTCTGGCGTGTGCGACAGGCTGTACACGTAAGCGGCCAGCAGATGCACCCGGTCGTTGCCCTGCAACTGCGCCTGCGCCGGCATCTGCCCCTGGCGGCCGTAGCGGATGGTCTGCTGCAACTGGGCAAAGCTCGACCCGTAGATGAACGCCTGCGGGTGCGTCAGGTTCGGTGCGCCCATGGCCGGGGTGCCCTTGCCCTCCGGCCCGTGGCAGGCCACGCAGCTGCTGGCGAAGATCGCCTTGCCCTTGGCTGGGTCGGCATTGATGCCCTCCGGCAGGCGGCGACCGTCCATGTTGGTGAGCACGAAGGCGGCCACATCGGCCACGCCCTGTTCGCCCAGCACCTCGGCCCACGCCGGCATGACCCCGTGGCGCCCGTTCATGATCGAGGCCTTGATGGTTTCCGGCTCGCCGCCCCAGCGCCAGTCATTGTCGGTCAGATTGGGAAAACCATAGGCACCCTTGGCATCGGAGCCGTGGCAGACCGAGCAGTTGGAGGCGAACAGGCGACCGCCCATCTTCAGGGCCTGCGGGTCCTTGGCCACCTCTTCGATGGGCATGGCTGCGAACTTGGCGAAGATCGGCCCGAACCGGGCGTCGGCCTTGGCCATTTCCTTCTCCCATTCGTGCACACCGCTCCAGCCGGCCTGACCGTCCGAGAACTCGGCCTGCTTGTCGTTATCCAGGTACGCATAGCCGGGCAGGATGCCTTTCCAGTTGCCCAGGCCCGGGTACAAGGCCAGGTAGCCCAGGGCGAAGAAGATAGTGCCGACGAACAGCCAGAACCACCACTTGGGCAGCGGGTTGTCGTACTCCTCGATGCCGTCGAACGCATGGCCTACGGTCTCGCTGGTGGTTTCCTCGCGCTGGCCCTTGCGGGTGGACAGCAGCAGCCAGGTCAGGGCGAAGATGGTGCCCAGGGTCAGAACGGTGACGTACACACTCCAGAACGTTGTCATGGTTTCTTGCTCCTGGATGCCTTTTCTTGTGCGTGCTCGACGTGTTGGCGGGCCTGGGGGTCATCGGCAAAGGGGAGTTGGGTCGCTTCGTCGAAATCTTTCTTGCGTCTCGGGCTGAACACCCACAGGGCCAGGCCGATGAAGGCCACCAGCACCACCACGGTGCCCAGGCCGCGAATCATTCCAATATCCATCGCCGTCACCGTTTGCTCTTGATGAGGGTGCCAAGGCCTTGCAGGTACGCCACCAGGGCGTCCATTTCGGTCTTGCCCTTGACCGCATCCCGGGCGCCGGCGATGTCGGCATCGGTGTAGGGCACCCCGAGCGTGCGCAGCACCTGGAGCTTGCGCGCCGTGTCCTTGCCATCGAGGGTGTTTTCCACCAGCCACGGGTAGGCCGGCATCTTCGACTCCGGCACCACGTTGCGCGGGTTGTACAGGTGGGCGCGGTGCCAGTCATCGGAGTAGCGCCCACCGACCCGGGCCAAGTCCGGGCCGGTGCGCTTCGAGCCCCACAGGAACGGGTGGTCCCAGACGCTTTCGCCGGCGACCGAGTAATGGCCGTAGCGCTCGGTTTCTGCCCGGAACGGGCGGATCATCTGTGAATGACAACCCACGCACCCTTCGCGGATGTAGATGTCCCGGCCTTCGAGCTCCAGTGCGGTGCGCGGCTTCATGCCTTCGACCGGCTGGTTGGTCACGTCCTGGAAGAACAAGGGGACGATCTGGGTGAGCCCGCCAATGCTGACGGCGATCACCATGAAGAAGGCCAGCAGGCCGATGTTCTTCTCTACGGCTTCGTGCTTCATCAGTGCGCTCCCACGACAGCGATCTTGGCGGCTTCTTCAGCCTGAATCGGGTTGGCCGCGCGCACGGTGCGCCACACGTTGTAGGCCATCAGCAGCATGCCGCTGGCGAAGAACGCGCCGCCCAGCGCGCGAACGATGTAGCCCGGATGGCTGGCCTGCAGGGCTTCGACGAACGAGTAGGTGAGGGTGCCGTCGTCGTTGATGGCGCGCCACATCAGCCCCTGGGTAATGCCATTGACCCACATCGAGGCGATGTACAACACGGTGCCGATGGTCGCCAGCCAGAAGTGAGCATTGATCAGGCCGATGCTGTGCATCTGCTCACGCCCGTACAGGCGCGGGATCATGTGGTACACGGCGCCGATGGAGATCATCGCGACCCAGCCCAAGGCCCCGGCATGCACATGGCCGATGGTCCAGTCGGTGTAGTGCGACAGCGAGTTCACGGTCTTGATGGCCATCATCGGGCCTTCGAAGGTGGACATGCCGTAGAAGGCCAGTGACACCACCAGAAAGCGCAGGATCGGGTCGGTGCGCAGTTTGTGCCAGGCTCCGGAGAGGGTCATCATGCCGTTGATCATGCCGCCCCAGCTTGGGGCCAGCAGGATGATCGACATCACCATGCCCAGCGACTGCGCCCAGTCCGGCAGGGCGGTGTAGTGCAAGTGGTGCGGGCCTGCCCAGATGTACAGGGTGATCAGCGCCCAGAAATGCACGATGGACAGGCGGTACGAATAGATCGGCCGCTCGGCCTGCTTGGGTACGAAGTAGTACATCATGCCCAGAAAGCCCGTGGTCAGGAAGAAGCCGACGGCATTGTGGCCGTACCACCACTGGATCATGGCATCGGTCGCGCCCGAATAGGCCGAATACGACTTGAACAGGCTGACCGGCAACGAGATGTGGTTGACGATGTGCAGCATCGCGGTGACCACGATGAACGCCCCATAGAACCAGTTGCCGACATAGATGTGCTTGGTCTTGCGCTTGACGATGGTGCCGAAGAACACCGCGCCGTAGGCCACCCAGACAACGGTCAGCAGGATCGCCAGCGGCCATTCCAGTTCGGCGTATTCCTTGGTGGTGGTGTAGCCCATGGGCAGCGTGACCAAGGCCCCGGCGATCACGGCCTGCCAACCCCAGAAGGTGAAGGCCGCCAGGCGATCGGAGATCAGCCTGGCCTGGCAGGTGCGCTGCACCACGTAGTAGCTGGTGCCGAACAATGCACAACCGCCGAAGGCGAAGATCACCAGGTTGGTGTGCAGCGGGCGCAGGCGGCCGAAGCTGGTCCAGGGCAAGTCCAGGTTGAGCTGCGGCCACACGAGCTGCGAGGCGATGAAGACGCCCAGGCCCATGCCGATGATCCCCCACACCACCGTCATGATGGCGAACTGGCGGACGACCTTGTAGTTATAAGCAGTCGAACTGATTGCAGTGCTCATTCTAAGGTTCCACGGTTTTATGTTCTTGTTGGTCGAAATCGGCATCAGTATCGGAAACCCCCTGGGTTACCGCAACGCAACTTTGGTACGCCGACCCGTGTCCAGCCCTGTTCGACAATGGCACGCAGTGAACGGGGGATGCCATGGATTGTACACAAATAAATATTTGTAATGTGTACCGTTTCTCGGTTTTTTCTGATCGAACGGTCAGGCTTTTTTGGGCGCCCCCAAAGTTGGCGACAGGGCACCGGGAGGGCGTGTCTTGAGTGAAGTGGGGTGTCGCAAACCGGCTGAGGTGCTAGAGGCGCACAAATGAAAAGCGCCGCTAAAGCGGCGCTGTAGGGCGGGGCTGGAAGACGAAGAGCGCGTTACTTGACCGTTACGCCTTGGGCTGCATCGCCCTGCGAGAGGCTGTAGACGTAGGCCGCCAGCAGGTGCACCTTGTCATTGCCCTGGATCTCGGCTTGCGCAGGCATCTGGCCCTGGCGACCATAACGAATGGTCTGTTGCAGCTGGGCGAAGCTCGATCCATAGATGAAGGCCTGCGGGTGGGTCAGGTCCGGCGCACCCATGGCAGGGGTGCCCTTGCCCTCAGGTCCGTGGCAGGCCACGCAGTTGCTCGCGAACAGCTCCTTGCCCTTGACCGGGTCGGCCTTGACGCCTTCGGGAAGCTTGCGCCCATCGAGGTTGGTCAGCACGAACGCTGCCACATCCGATACGCCCTGTTCACCGATCACCTCGGCCCAGGCCGGCATCACGCCGTGACGGCCGTTCATGATCGACGCCTTGATCGTTTCAGGCTCACCGCCCCAGCGCCAGTCGTTGTCGGTCAGGTTGGGAAAGCCATAGGCGCCCTTGGCATCGGACCCGTGGCAAACCGAGCAGTTGGAGGCGAACAGGCGGCTGCCCATCTTCAATGCCTGCGGATCCTTGGCCACTTCTTCCACGGGCATGGCGGCGTACTTGGCGAAGATCGGGCCGAATTTGGCGTCAGCCTTGTCCATCTCCTTCTGCCATTCGTTGACACCGGTCCAGCCATCCTCGTAGCCCGGCAGGATGCCTTTCCAGTTGCCAAGGCCCGGATACAGCACAAGGTAGCCTGCGCTGAAGACCAGGGTGCCGACGAACAACCAGAACCACCACTTGGGCAGCGGATTGTCGTATTCCTCGATGCCATCGAAGCTGTGCCCCATGGTCTGGTCGGTCGTGCTGTTGCTCTGGCCCTTGCGGGTGCCGAGCAACAGCCAGGTCAGGCCGATCAGGCTGCCGATGGTCAGTACGCTGATGTAGGTACTCCAGAAGGCGGTCATTGTGCTTTGCTCCTCGCAGCTGCTCGGGTTTCAGGTGCCTGCTCGACAGAAGGCAGGCGGTCGTCGACGAAGGGCAGCAGGCGCGCTTCGGCGAAGTCCCGGTCGCGGCGCCGGTTGAATACCCACAGGCTCAAGCCGATGAAGGCGATCAACACCACCAGGGTGCCCAGGCCGCGGATCATGCCGATGTCCATTTCCATCGCATTCACCTCTTGTTCTTGATCGAGGTGCCCAGCACCTGCAGGTAGGCAACCAGAGCATCCATCTCGGTCTTGTTCTTGACCGCCTCGCGCGCGCCGGCAATGTCTTCGTCGGTGTAGGGCACGCCCAGGGTGCGCAGCACGCGCATCTTGGTGTCGGTGTGGCTGTTGTCGACCTGGTCGGCCACCAGCCACGGATACGATGGCATCTTCGACTCCGGTACCACGTTGCGCGGGTTGTACAGGTGCGCCCGGTGCCAGTCGTCCGAGTAGCGCCCGCCGACCCGCGCCAGGTCTGGCCCGGTGCGCTTGGAGCCCCACAGGAACGGGTGGTCCCACACGCTTTCACCGGCAACCGAATAATGACCGTAGCGCTCGGTCTCGGCGCGGAACGGGCGGATCATCTGCGAGTGGCAGCCCACGCAGCCTTCGCGAATGTAGATGTCACGGCCTTCGAGTTGCAGCGCGGTGTAGGGCTTCATGCCCTCGACCGGCGTATTGGCTACGTCCTGGAAGAACAATGGGACGATCTGGGTAAGGCCGCCGATGCTGACGGCGAAGACCATCAGCAAGGCCAGCAGGCCGACGTTTTTCTCGATGACTTCATGTTTCATCAGGCAGGTCTCCTCAAGCCAGCTGGGCGTTCGCAGGGACGGTATCCAGCGCTGGCGAACGCACCGTGCGCCAGGTGTTCCAGGCCATCAGGAACATGCCGCTGAGGAAGATCGCGCCACCGACGAAGCGCACGACGAAGCCTGGATGGCTGGCCACCAGGGTTTCGACGAACGAGTAGGTGAGCGTGCCGTCGCTGTTGACAGCGCGCCACATCAGGCCCTGGGCGATGCCGTTGACCCACATCGAAGCGATGTAGAGCACGGTGCCGATGGTGGCCAGCCAGAAGTGCGCGTTGATCAGCCCGATGCTGTACATGCGTTCTTTGCCGAAGACCTTGGGGATGGTGTGGTACAGGGCGCCGATGGAAATCATCGCTACCCAGCCCAGGGCGCCGGCATGCACGTGGCCGATGGTCCAGTCGGTATAGTGGGACAAGGCGTTGACAGTCTTGATGGCCATCATCGGGCCTTCGAAGGTGGACATGCCGTAGAAGGCCAGGGAGACCACCAGGAAGCGCAGAATGGGGTCGCTGCGCAGTTTGTGCCAGGCGCCGGACAGGGTCATCATGCCGTTGATCATGCCGCCCCAGCTTGGGGCCAGCAGCACCAGCGACATCACCATGCCCAGCGATTGAGCCCAATCAGGCAGGGCGGTGTAGTGCAGGTGGTGAGGGCCTGCCCAGATGTACAGGGTGATCAGCGCCCAGAAGTGCACGATCGACAGGCGATAGGAGTACACCGGGCGTTCGGCTTGTTTGGGCACGTAGTAGTACATCATGCCCAGGAAGCCTGCAGTCAGGAAGAAGCCCACGGCGTTGTGGCCGTACCACCACTGCACCATGGCATCGGTGGCCCCGGCGTAGACCGAGTAGGACTTGGTCAGGCTGACAGGCAGCTCCAGGTTGTTGACGATGTGCAGCATCGCCACGGTCAGGATGAAACCGCCGAAGAACCAGTTGCCCACATAGATGTGCTTGGTGTTGCGTTTCATCAGGGTGCCGAAGAACACCACGGCATACGCCACCCACACGATGGTGATCAGGATATCGATCGGCCATTCCAGTTCGGCGTATTCCTTGGAGCTGGTGTAACCCAGCGGCAGGCTGATGGCAGCCAGCAGAATCACCAGTTGCCAGCCCCAGAAGGTGAACGCGGCCAGGCGTGGCGCGAACAGGGTGGTCTGGCAGGTGCGTTGCACCGAATAATAGGAGGTGGCGAACAGCGCACAGCCGCCAAACGCGAAAATCACCGCATTGGTATGCAGTGGGCGCAGGCGGCCGAAGCTGGTCCAGGGGAGATCGAGGTTCAGGAAAGGCCAGGCAAGCTGGGCGGCGATGAAGACGCCGAGCCCCATCCCGACGATTCCCCACACCACCGTCATGATGGCGAATTGGCGGACCACCTTGTAGTTATAGGCGGTACTGCTGGTTGTGTTCATGTATGGGTTCCCATCCACGGTTATTGGCAGGCTATAGAGCGAGGCAAGCATGAGTAATGGGCAAAATGCCTGCATTGACGGGGATCAATGGGCCAAGGTCGGAAATGTCCCAGGCTTGCGCTGCACACCTGAACACGAGGTGTACGGTGAGCCGTATCGGACCTGCCTGATCCTGGCCCATGGCGCCGGAGCGCCGATGGACAGCGGGTTCATGGAGCAAATGGCGCAAAGGCTTGCAGCACGTGGCGTAGCCGTGGTGCGCTTCGAGTTCCCGTACATGGCCCAGCGTCGGCAAGGCGGCAGCAAAAGGCCACCCAATCCGCAGCCTGCCTTGCTGCAATGCTGGCGCGAGGTGTATCAACAGGTGCGACCCTTGGTCGCGGGCAAATTGGCGATCGGGGGCAAGTCGATGGGTGGGCGCATGGCCAGCTTGGTGGCCGACGAGCTGGGAGCCGATGCACTGGTGTGCCTGGGCTATCCGTTCTATGCAGCAGGCAAGCCGGAAAAGCCACGGGTCGAACACCTGGCAGGGTTGCAGACCCCGACCTTGGTCGTACAGGGTGAGCGCGATGCCTTGGGCAATCGGGAGGCGGTCGAGCGGTACACCTTGTCACCTGCGATCGAGGTGCAGTGGCTGGCGACGGGCGATCATGACCTAAAGCCCCTGAAGGCTTCCGGGTTCAGTCATGAACAGCACCTGCAGGCAGCGGCCGACAAGGTGGCGCGCTTTCTGAATGGGCAATGACGATGCACGGTGGGCGGATCCGTGGTTCATCAAGGGATGCGGCCGAGTGAAGGTACTCGGCCTGCGGCAGGCTTAGTCGCGGTACTCGCAGAGGTAGGCCGTTTCGACCTTGACTTGCAGCTGGAACTTGCTGTCGGCCGGCACGTTGAACTGGGTACCAGCAGCGAAGGTTTCCCAGGCGTCGCTGCCTGGCAGCTTCACGATCAGCGCGCCCGAGACCACGTGCATGATTTCACGCTTGGCCGTGCCGAACTCGTATTCACCAGGGGCCATCACACCGACGGTGGCCGGGCCTTCTTCGCCAGTGAAAGCGATCGACTTGACGGTGCCGTTGAAGTACTCGTTGACCTTGAACATGGGCGACTCCAGTAACAGAAGAGGGCAAAAAGGCTGGCCAGTATGCCCAAGGCCACTGGCGCCGTCATCCGCTTTGAAAGGCGCCGCCCGTCAACCGTTAGGCAGGCTCAACGGCAGCAGGCGCGCAGTGTTGCGCGCGTCTTCCAAGGCCCGGTGCTGCTGGCCGCAAAAGTGCATGCCGGCCATGTGCAGGGCACTGTTGAGCCCGGTGGGACGCTGCAGGTGACGGGCCTTGGCAAAACGCTGCTTGAGGTTGATGTGCGGCAGAGCCCGCAGGGCGCTGTCCAGGCCATGTTGCCGCCATTCCTGGAGCAATTGCACACGGTCGTAGTCGCCCCAGCTCACCCAGGCCTGCAACTGCGCATGATGGTGCGCCAGCCACCGTTCGAAACTGGGCCAGACCTCGGTAAAAGGGGCGGCCGAGTCCACGTTCGCCTGGCTGATGTGGGTCAGCTCGCGGCAGAACGGCGTCAGCTGAGGCCGCCTGCGTGGCCGCACGAAACGCTGAAAATGGTCGACCTCGCGGCCTTCGCCAGTCACCAGGCTCGCGCCGATTTCAATCACTTCCATGTCTGCGACCGGCCATCCGCCGTCGTCTGTCGTCGCTTCCAGGTCGATCACCAACCAATGGCCCATGTCAGGCTCCCTTCCAAATCTTGCTTGAGCGTAGCCAAAGTCCTGCCACTCGACACCCCTGGCATTTTGCCGCCTGCTTTGGCATAAAGAGCGCGGCCCGGCGGTTGTGCCGGGTCCGGAAAGCGCCTAGCGTAAGCGGATTCCGTTCTTGCATGTGATGAGTGTTCGTTTTGACCCTAGCGCCCGGCCTCAAGGTCCTGTCCGCACTGTTTATTTCTGCCGCCTGCTGGCTGGCGCCGTCGGCACGGGCCGTGGAGCGGGTGGAGGTCAGGGTTGGGGCTGCTCATTTTCCGCCGTACACCGTGCGTCCCGAGCAAGGTGCGGGCACTGGCCTGCTGGCGCAGTTGATCGACGCGCTGAACCTGTCGCAACCCCGTTATCGCTTTGTGCTGGTGCCCACCTCGGTGCAACGACGCTTTGGCGACCTGCTGCAAGGCCGCACCGACATGGCGGTGTTCGAGAACCCGCAATGGGGTTGGGCGCAGGTGCCGCACGAGGCGGTGGACATGGGCCTTGAAGATGCCGAAGTGTTCGTGGGGCGTACCAGCAGCCTGGCCGACCCGCACTATGTGGATGACCTGCAGGGCAAGCGCCTGGCCATGTTCAACGGCTACCACTATGCCTTTGCAGGGTTCAATCCCGACCCCAGCTACCTGCGCAAAGCCTTCAACGCTACCTTGACCTACTCCCACGACAGCAACCTGCTGATGGTGCAGGCCGGTCGCGCCGACATCGCGCTGGTGACGCGCTCGTACCTCACCGACTTTCTGGCCCGTAACCCCTCCAGTCAGGGCCGGCTGGCGGCATCGGGGCGTATCGATCAGGTCTACCACCACTATGCCGTGCTGCGTGCAGGTGGGCCGTTGTCAGCCACTGCTTTCACCGGGTTGCTGCAGGCGCTGCGCGAGAAGGGCGAGCTGGCGCGCATTTTCGAACCCTATGGCATCACGGTCACTGCCGGGCGCCCGTAGCCCCGTCAACGGCAGCGGCTAAATCCGGGGGAGCTGGCATCGTCTTGCAGAGTGAGCCTTCCTTTCACGTCACCGAGTATCGCCCATGCCCTCAGATGCCGCCTTGCAGACAACCCACACGCCACGCTGGCGCAGCCTGAGCGCCGAGCAGCGCGACGGTTTGCTGTGCCTGTCGCTCGAAGCTCGACCCTTGATCACCTTGCGTGTGCACACCCACGGCACTCCAGTGGTGCAGGTGGAATACGTCTGCTCGCAGCGGCCCTACCAGGCGCTGTGGGCGGCGTGCTACTGGCTGTTGTCCCAGCACGCCACCTGCCAGACGTTGACCTGGCAGCTGCATGAAGTGCCCGCCCAGGCGTTGGCTTCTGGCTTGTTGGTGAGCAGCGAGCAACCGGGGCAGTACTTGTGCGAGCGGGCTTTATTCTGGCAGTTGCCTCAGCCGTGGCTGGGTGATGTGCAGGCCGCGGTGTACCCGCAACAGATGCGCATCACCGCTGGTAAACGACACCCGCTGCGAGCACCCAAGCCACGAGGCGAAGTGTACCGGCGCTTCGATACGCGGCTGGGCAGCTGGGTATCGCTGCGCACCCTGGACATCGAGCACGACCTTGAGCGCTTCAACCGCTGGCAGAACGAGCCGCGGGTAGAGGCGTTCTGGCAGGAAGGGGGGAGCCTGGCGCAGCACCGCGAGTACCTGGCCAAGCTCGAAGCGGACCCCCATACCCTCACGCTGATCGGCTGCTTCGATGATCAGCCGTTTGCCTACTTCGAGGCCTATTGGGCCAAGGAAGACCGCATCGCCCCGTTCTACCAGGCCGACGATTATGACCGAGGCATCCACATGCTGGTGGGCGAACAGCAGCACCGCGGCCCGCATAAGGTCGCCAGTTGGCTCTGCGCGCTGGTGCACTACCTGTTCCTGGACGACCCGCGCACCCAGCGCGTTGTCGCCGAGCCGCGTGCCGACAATGCGCGGATGATCGGCTACATGCAGGACCAGTGCTTTCACTGCGACAAGGAATTCGACTTCCCGCACAAGCGGGCTGCGCTGATGATTCTGGGGCGGGAGCGGTTTTTTGATCGTTGTGCTTTGATTTGAGTGTGGTACTGAAGGCGGTCAAACGACTACCTGGCCTCGCACTTGAAACCAGTGATTTTGCGGATGCGCCCCGGCAAGGCCGCTCCCTGGCATTTACCTATAATGCTCACATCTCTGGGGCTGCTGCGCAGCTCATCGGGGCCGGTCCGGCGCCCCGGCAATGCCGCAGCGAGTCATCCAATCACCTTCCCGCCGTTCCTACCGCGTCATCTTCCTGCAATGCACCATCGCATCGCGAATCATGAAGTTGACCAGGGTAGGGGAGACGCCCAGCTCCTTGGCGATGTCTTTCTGCGGCACACCATGCAGGCGGTACATTTCGAATGCATAACGCGTGCGTGGCGGCAGGTCGTTCAGCGCGCGGGCGATGTCGTCCAGGGCCGCAAGGTTGATGTGGGTGGCTTCGGGCGAGGCGTTCTGCAGGACGACGTTCAGCCCTTCTTCCTCGCTGCCGGCGTATTTCAACTCCATCGCCTGCTTGCGGTAATGGTCGATGGCCAGATTGCGCACGATCTGGAACAGATAGCTCAGCTGCGCCTTGAACGAAGAGGTGATCTGCGGAGCGCTGCCGAGCCTGAAGAAGGCATCCTGCACCACATCTTCGGCCCGCGAGCGGCAGCCGGTGATGCGAGCGGCAATCTTGAGCAAGATGCTGCGGTTTTCTACGAAAGCTTGGAGCAGTGGTGAATCGCACTTACTTGTGGACAGTTGTTCCGCCATGGAAATCACCTGGATGCAAAGGGTAAAGAGCGCGTTGGGGTGTAGGACGCGTCCTAGGACGAGCGACAAGCTATTCAGAATGATAATGATTGTCAAATACGAAACTAAATTAGTATCTGTATCTTTCAGTTCTAAGTCTCGCCTCGACCCGCTTGCGTACCCGCAGGATGGCGCCACGGCTGTAGCTGCGCCTGGCTAACTCGCCATGGCCGTCTTTCTCCACCTGACCCGCGCTTCGTTAATTTCTGCCCCCCGCCATCCGTTCCCCTCTGTACATCCCCGGCCGCTGATGCTGTCCGCCCCTGCAGGTGGCCACACCGGCCCGCCCAACCCGACACCGGCAGGAACACCCATGACGCATGCCTTCGAACTCCCGACTTCGCTGGTCCAGGCCCTGATGCAACGCGCCGTACAGAGCCCGGACAAGATCGCCTTGCGCTTTCTGGCCGATGCGCCCGGCGAACAGGCCGTGCTCACCTACCAGGCGCTTGACCAGCGCGCCCGCGCCATCGCCGCCGCGCTGCAGGCGCGGGCCACATGCGGGGACCGTGCCGTGCTGTTGTTTCCCAGCGGCCCGGACTACGTGGCGGCGTTCTTCGGCTGCCTGTATGCCGGCGTCATCGCGGTGCCGGCCTACCCTCCGGAGTCCGCGCGTCAGCACCATCAGGAGCGCCTGCTTTCGATCATCGACGACGCCGAGCCGCGCCTGCTGCTGACCATCGCGCGATTGCAAGAAAGCCTTCAGGGCCTGGAGGCGCTGCAAGCCGCGCAGGCCCCGGAGCTGCTGGCCGTTGACCGGCTCGATCCCGCACGGGCGGCGGATTGGCGCGAGCCTGCATTGCAACCCCATGACATCGCGTTCCTGCAGTACACGTCCGGCTCCACGGCCCTGCCAAAAGGAGTGCAGGTCAGCCACGGCAACCTGGTGGCGAACGAACAGCTGATCCGCCACGGCTTCGGTATCGACCTGAACCCTGACGACGTGATCGTCAGCTGGCTCCCGCTCTACCACGACATGGGCCTGATCGGCGGCCTGCTGCAGCCGATCTTCAGCGGCGTGCCCTGCGTGCTGATGTCGCCGGGTTATTTCCTGGCGCGGCCGCTGCGTTGGTTGCAGGCCATCAGTGAGTACGGCGGCACCATCAGCGGCGGCCCTGACTTTGCGTACCGCCTGTGCAGCGAGCGGATCAGCAAGGCTTCACTGGCCGGGCTCGACCTGAGCCGCTGGCGGGTGGCGTACTCGGGCTCCGAGCCGATTCGCCAGGACAGCCTGGCCACCTTCGCCGACACCTTCCAGGCCTGCGGCTTCAAGCCACACAGCTTCTTCGCCAGCTACGGGCTGGCTGAGGCGACGTTGTTCGTCAGCGGCAGCCGCCGCGGTGAGGGCATCGGCGCCTTGGCGCTCGATGCCCAGGCCTTTGCCGAAAACCGCGCCGAGCCGGGCGAGGGCAGCGTGGTGATGAGCTGCGGCTGGCCACAGCCAGGCCATGCGGTACGCATCGTCGAACCCGGGCAGTGCCAGGTGCTGGCGGACAACCAGGTGGGGGAAATCTGGGCCGCCGGGCCAAGCATCGCCCACGGGTACTGGCGCAACGCCCAGGCCAGCGCCCAGACGTTCGTCGAGGCGGATGGCCAGCGCTGGCTGCGCACAGGCGACCTGGGTTTCATGCGCGGCGGCGAGGTGTTCGTCACCGGTCGCCTGAAAGACATGCTCATCGTGCGCGGGCAGAACCTCTACCCGCAGGACCTGGAAAAAACCCTTGAGCGTGAGGTGCCTGCGCTGCGCAAGGGCAGGGTGGCCGTCTTCGCCGTCGAGCACGAGGGCGAGCAAGCCATTGGCGTGGCGGTGGAAATCAGCCGCAACGTGCAGAAGACGACAGCCCCCGAGGCACTGATCAAAACGCTTCGTCACGTCGTCGCCGATGCCTGCCGCCAGGCCCCGGCCGTGGTCCTGTTGCTCAACCCGGGTGCCTTGCCCAAGACCTCCAGCGGCAAACTCCAGCGCTCGGCCTGTCGCCTGCGCATGGACGATGGCACCCTCGATTGCTACGCGCGCTTTCCCCAGCTCGCTTTGCCGGCCACCCAGGCCATGACCGGCGACGGGTTGCAGGCGCAAATCGCCCGTCTCTGGTGCGACATTCTCAAGGTCGAGGCGGTGGCGGCGGACGACCATTTCATGCTGTTGGGCGGCAACTCCATTGCTGCCACCCAGGTCACGGCAGCGCTGGCCGACGCCTTGGGCATCGAGCTGAGCCTGCGCACCCTTTTCGAGGCCCCGGTGCTGGCCGACTATACCCAGGCGGTTGCCACAAGCCTTGCCCAAGGCCAGCAAACAGAGGCCATCGCGCTGTTGTCCCGCGACAGGCCACTGCCCCAGTCGCTGGCGCAGAACCGCCTGTGGCTGCTCTGGCAGCTGCAGCCGCAGTCGGCTGCCTACAACATCCCTGCTGGCCTGCAACTGCGCGGGGCCCTGGATGAACCTGCTCTGGAAGCCGCCCTGCAGGCGCTGGTGGCCCGCCACGAAGCCTTGCGCACGGTGTTCAGCGAAGTCGACGGCCAGGCAGTGCAACGCATCCTGGCTCACCTGCCGGTGAACCTTCAGCGGCTCGACCTGCAGGGGCAAGCGCCTGAGCAGGTCGACAGCCAGCGGGAGGTCGAGGCGTGCCTGCCGTTCGATCTGCAGAACGGTCCGCTGCTGCGCCTGACGCTGGTCCATCTGGACGAGGAGCATCACCAGCTTTGGGTCACCCTGCACCACATTGCCGCCGACGGCTGGTCGCTCACCCTGCTCATGGACGAGCTGGCGCGCCTCTATGCGGCGTATTGCCAGGGTCTTGAACCCAAGCTGACCCCGCTCGGGCTGGGCTACGCCGACTACGGCAACTGGCAGCGCACGTGGTTGGCAGAGGGTGCAGCTGAGCGTCAGCTCGCCTACTGGCTCGATCAGCTGGACGATGCAGCGCCGGTCCTGGACCTGTGCACCGACCATCCCCGCGCCAGCGACCGTGGCAAGCACGCCGCACGCCTGAACGTGAAGGTGCCCGCGCACCTGTCCCAGGCCCTCAAGGCCCTGGCACATCAACACCACTGCAGCCTGTTCATGGTGCTGCTGGCGGGCTGGCAGGCGCTGCTGCACCGCTATACCGGCCAGGCCGACATCCGCGTCGGTGTGCCCAATGCCAACCGCTCGCGTCTGCAAAGCCAAGGGCTGGTGGGTTTCTTCATCAATACCCAGGTACTGCGCGCTCAGGTGCATGGCCGGCTGCCGTTCGCCGAATTGCTCGGCCAGGTGCGCCAGGCCACCCTGGAGGCACAGGCCAACCAGGACCTGCCGTTCGAGCAGTTGGTCGAGGCGCTGCCCCAGGCCCGGGAACAAGGCCTGTTCCAGGTCATGTTCAACCACCAGCAGCGCGACCTGTCGGCGTTGCGACGCCTGCCGGGCCTGCTGGCCGAAGAACTGCCCTGGCACAGCCGGGAAGCCAAATTTGACCTGCAACTGCACAGCGAAGAAGACCATCAGGGCCGTGTGCGCCTGGCATTCGACTACGCCAGCGCGCTGTTCGAGCAGGACACGGTGGCGCGGCTTGCCCAGCAGCTGTTGAGCCTGTTCGAGCACGTCTGCGAAACGCCGCAACTGCCCATTGGCGAGGTACCTTTGCTGGATGAGGCGAGCCGCGCACGGTTGCTGGGCTGGGGGCAAGCGCCGGCTGCGCAGCCGCCACAGTTGCTGGTCGAACAGCTCAACGAGCAGGCTCGCCTGCACCCGCAGCGCACCGCACTGGTGTGGGAGGGCGGCAGCCTCGGCTACGCCGAACTGCATCAGCAGGCCAATCGCCTGGCCCATTACCTGCGCGACAAGGGCATTGGCCCCGATACCTGCGTGGCCATCGCCATCGAGCGCTCGCCCCAGCTGCTGGTAGGCCTGCTGGCCATCCTCAAGGCCGGCGGCGCCTATGTGCCCCTGGACGTGGAGTACCCGGCCGAGCGTCTGGCCTACATGCTGGCCGACTGCGACGCCGGCCTGCTGCTCACCCACAGCAGCCAATTGGCTACTTTGCCGCACGTGCAGGGTGTTGGCGTGATCGCGCTGGACCAACTGCACCTGGACAACTGGCCGAGCCAACCGCCCCGGCTGCACCTGGACGCCGACAACCTGGCCTACGTGATCTATACCTCTGGCTCTACCGGCCAGCCCAAGGGCGTGGGCAACACCCATGGGGCGCTCGCCGAGCGGCTGCAGTGGATGCAGGCGACTTACGCACTGGGCGCGGACGACGTGCTGATGCAGAAGGCACCGATCAGTTTCGATGTTTCGGTGTGGGAATGTTTCTGGCCGCTGATCATCGGCTGCAAGCTGCTGCTTGCCGGTGCCGGTGAGCACCGCGACCCGCAGCGCATCGCAGCGCTGGTGCAGGCCCATGGCGTGACGACCTTGCATTTCGTGCCGCCTCTGTTGCAAGTGTTCGTGCAGGAGCCCCTGGCCGCAGGCTGCAGCAGCCTGCGCCGCCTGTTCTCTGGTGGCGAGGCGTTGCCGGCCGCCCTGCGGGATCGGGTGTTGCAGGTGCTGCCACAGGTGCAGCTGCACAACCGTTACGGCCCGACCGAAACCGCCATCAACGTCACCCACTGGCATTGCACCGCCAGCGACGGTGGGCATTCGCCCATGGGGCGCCCCCTGAGCAATGTGCTGTGCCAGGTGCTGGACGATGAGCTGCACTTGAGCGTACCTGGCGTACCCGGCGAGCTGTACTTGGGTGGCACGGGCCTGGCCCGTGGCTACCTGGGCCGCCCTGGCCTGACGGCCGAGCGCTTCGTGCCCCAGCCCGACGGCAACGGCCAGCGCCTGTACCGAAGCGGCGACCGAGTGCGCTGGTTGGTGCAGTACCCGGCGCTCGAGTACCTGGGGCGCCTGGACCACCAGGTGAAAGTCCGCGGCTTCCGTGTGGAGCCCGAAGAAGTGCAGGCCTGCCTGCTGGCCCAGGCCGGCGTCGAGCAGGCGGTGGTGCAGGTTCGCCAGGACACCGTAGGTGCACAACTGGTGGGTTACTACAGTGGCACCGCCGAATCGAGCGCCCTGCTCGCGGCACTCGCCGGGCAGCTTCCGGCCTACATGGTGCCGGCACAGCTCATGTGGCTGGCGCAGATGCCGCTCGGCCCGAATGGCAAGGTCGATCGCAAGGCATTACCGGCGCCTGTGTGGCAGCAACGTGAACACATCGAGCCGCACAGCCCCTTGCAACGACAGGTCGCGGCCATCTGGTGCGAAGTGCTGGGCCTGCCCCAGGTCGGCTTGCAGGACGATTTCTTCGCCTTGGGCGGGCACTCCTTGTTGGCGACGCAAATCGTCTCGCGCACGCGCCAGGCCTGCGACGTCGAACTACCGTTGAAGGCCTTGTTCGACGCCAGCGAGCTGGGCGCTTTCTGTACCGAAGTTGCGCGCATCCAGGCAAGCGGTGAACGCAATGCGCAAGGTGACATCCCGCGCGTGGATCGCCGTCAGGCGGTGCCGCTTTCCTATTCGCAACAGCGCATGTGGTTCCTCTGGCAAATGGAGCCCAACAGCCCGGCCTACAACGTCGGTGGCATGGCGCGCCTGCGCGGCACCTTGCATGTGGATGCCTTCGAGCGGGCGTTGCACGCGCTAATCGTGCGTCACGAAACCCTGCGCACCACCTTCCCCAGCATCGAGGGCGTGCCTTACCAGTGCGTGACCAACGACAGCAACCTGCAGCTGGCTTGGCAAGATTTCAGCGCACTGCCCGACGCTGCTCGCCAGCACAGCCTGCAACAGTTGGCCGACCAGCAGGCACACCAAGCCTTCGACCTGGAAAGTGGCCCCCTGCTGCGTGCCTGCCTGGTCAAGCTGCAAGAGCGCGAACACGTCTTCGTGCTCACCTTGCATCACATCGTCACCGAAGGCTGGGCCATGGACATTTTTGCCCGCGAACTGGGCGAGCTGTACGAAGCCTTCGTCGACGACCGTGAGTCGCCGCTGGCACCTTTGCCCGTCCAGTACCTGGACTACAGCGTATGGCAACGGCAATGGCTGGACAGCGGTGAGGGCGCTCGCCAGCTGGCCTACTGGAAACAGCGCCTCGGCCAGGAGCACCCGGTACTGGCGCTGCCCACCGACCGTCCTCGGCCTGCCGTGCAAAGCCATAAGGGCGAGCTCTACAGGTTCGAGCTTGACCCTGCGCTGGTTCAGCGCGTGCACGCCTTCAACAGCCAGCGTGGCCTGACCTTGTTCATGACCATGACCGCTACCCTGGCCGTGCTGCTGCATCGCTACAGCGGCCAGCGCGACCTGCGCATCGGCGCCCCGGTGGCCAACCGCATCCGCCCCGAGAGCGAAGGGCTGATCGGTGCTTTCCTCAATACCCAGGTGCTGCGCTGCGAGCTGGACGGCCAGATGACCGGTGCCCAGGTGCTCGAGCAGGTGCGCCAGGCAGCCATCGAGGGGCAGTCCCACCAGGACCTGCCGTTCGAACAACTGGTCGAAGCCTTGCACCCACCGCGCAGCAGCGCCTACAACCCGCTGTTCCAGGTGATGTGCAACGTGCAGCGCTGGGCCTTCCAGCAAAGCCGTACGCTGGCCGGCATGCAGGTGGACTACCTGGTCAACGACGCGGCCGCCACCAAGTTCGACCTCTACCTGGAGGTCACGGACCTCGATGGCCGGCTGGGCTGCTGCCTGACCTATAGCCAGGACCTGTTCGACGCGCCACGCATCGCGCGCATGGCTGCGCACTGGCAGCAGTTGCTGGTCGGTCTGCTGGATCAGCCGCAGCAACGCCTGTGCGAGCTGCCGATGCTCAGCGGTGCCGAACAGCAGGGGCTGGTCGCGCAGCTGTGTGGTGAGCCGAGCAGTGCGGCGCGGCATACGCTGCATGGGCTGTTCGCGGCTCAGGCGGCCCAAGACCCACACGCACGGGCCCTGACGTTCGCCGGTCAGCACCTGAGCTACGCCGAGCTCGATCAGCAGGCCAACCGCCTGGCCCGTGCCTTGCGCGAACGCGGTGTCGGCCCGCAGGTGCGGGTGGGCGTGGCGCTCGAACGTTCGCTGGACATGGTCGTCGGCCTGCTGGCTGTACTCAAGGCCGGCGGCGCCTACGTGCCGCTCGACCCGGAGTACCCGCTGGACCGCTTGCGCTACATGATCGAGGACAGCCAGGTCGGCGTGCTGCTGGGCCAACGCCGCTTGCTGCAGGACCTCGGGCCGTTGCCGGAGCGCCTGGCCTGCTGGAGCCTTGAAGACGATCAGCCGACGCTGGGCGCCTACAGCGAGGCGCCGCTGGACGATGTGAGCCTGGCGCAGCACCCGGCTTATCTGATCTACACCTCCGGCTCCACCGGCAAACCCAAGGGTGTGGTGGTCAGCCATGGCGAGTTCACCATGCATTGCCAGGCGGTGATCGAGGCGTTCGGCATGCGCAGCGACGATTGCGAGCTGCATTTCTATTCCATCAATTTCGACGCGGCCAGCGAACGGCTATGGGTGCCGCTGCTGTGTGGCGCACGCGTGGTCATCCGTGCCCAAGGGCAATGGGGCGCCGACGAGATCTGCCAGCTGGTGCGAGAGCAGCACGTCAGTGTGCTGGGCTTCACGCCCAGCTACGGCAGTCAGTTGGCCCAGCATCTGGCACTACAGGGCGAGTGCCTGCCGGTGCGCCTGGTGATCACCGGGGGCGAGGCATTGACTGGCGAGCACCTGCAGCGCATCCGCCAGGCTTTCATCCCTGATCAGCTGTTCAACGCCTATGGCCCCACCGAAACCGTGGTCATGCCGCTGGCCGCCCTGGCCCCGCAAACGCTGGCGGCCGACCTGGGCAGCGTGCCCATCGGGCGGGTGATCGGTCAACGCACGGCCTACATCCTCGATGACGACCTGGCCCTGTTGCCCCAGGGTGGCATCGGTGAGCTGTATGTGGGCGGCGCTGGCCTGGCCCAGGGCTACCACGATCGCCCCGGCCTCACCGCCGAACGCTTCGTCGCCGACCCTTTCAGCCACACAGGCGGGCGCCTGTACCGCACAGGCGACCTGGTGCGCCTGGGCCAGGATGGCCTGGTGGAGTACATCGGGCGCGCCGACCAGCAGGTGAAGATTCGCGGCTTCCGTATCGAGCTGGGTGAGATCGAGAGCCGTTTGCAGGCCCATGCCGATGTGGATCAAGCGGTGGTCATCGCCGTGGACATGCAGGGCGTACGGCAACTGGTCGGCTACCTCGTAAGCCCGTACGCAGCTGCCGACACCCATGCCCGGCAACAGCTGCGCGAGGCCGTCAAGGCCCATGCCCATCGGCATCTGCCGGACTACATGGTGCCGGCGCACCTGGTGCTGCTCGAGTCCCTGCCGCTGATGGGCAACGGCAAGCTGGACCGCCGCGCTTTGCCGCTGCCCGACCTCGACCAGGCTCGCCAGCAGTACCAGGCGCCGGCCAATGAGGTGCAAGCGCAATTGGCGCAGGTCTGGGGCGAGGTGCTCAACGTCGATCAGGTCGGCGTTCAGGACAATTTCTTCGAGCTGGGCGGTGACTCGATCCTGTCGATCCAGGTGGTCAGCCGCGCGCGACAGGCCGGCCTGCAATTTACCCCGCGCGACCTGTTCCAGCACCAGACCATCCAGGCCCTGGCGGCCATCGTGCAGCCGGTGCAGGCCACCGACAGCATCGAGCAAGGCCTGCGCCAAGGCATCGCCCAGCTGACCCCGATCCAGCACTGGTTCTTCGACAGCGCCTTGGCGCAGCCGCAGCACTGGAACCAGGCCGTGCTGTTGCAATGCCGCACGCCGCTGGACGAGACCCGGCTGCAAACCGCGCTGGCCGCCCTGGTCGAGCACCACGACAGCTTGCGCCTGCGTTTCAGCGATGCGGCTGGCCGTTGGCAGGGTGAGTACGCCCAGCCTGATGATCAACAGCTGCTGTGGTCGGCCACGGTCGCCGACCTGGACGATTGCCAGGCGCTGTACACCGACCTGCAACGCAGCCTCGACCTGAAGCGCGGTCCTTTGCTCCGTGGCTTGCTGGTGAGTGACGGGGAGGGTGAGCAACGCCTGGCATTGGCCATCCATCACGTGGTGGTCGACGGCGTTTCCTGGCGCATCCTGCTCGAAGACCTGCAGGCGGTGTACCGAGGCCAGGCCCTGCCGGCCAAGACCCATGCCCCAGGTGATTGGGCGGCGCGGCTGGCCGCCTATGCCAGCAGCGATTCGCTGCGTGATGAGCTGGGCAGGTGGCAGGCGCAAGTGGGCGAGGTACGCCATGAGCTGCCCTGCGATCATCCACAAGGCGGCAACTTGCAGCGTCATGCCCGTACCGTGACCATCAGCCTGGATGCGCAGCAGACCCGCCAGTTGCTGCAGCAGGCGCCTGCGGCCTACCACACCCAGGTCAATGACCTGCTACTGACGGCACTTGCCCGCACCCTGTGCCAGTGGACGGGTCAGCCACAGGCGCTGGTGCAGTTGGAAGGCCATGGCCGCGACGGGTTGTTCGAGGACATGGATCTGACCCGCAGCGTCGGCTGGTTCACCAATGCCTACCCGTTGAGCCTGTCGCCCCTGGCAGGGGATGATGACCAAGCTCTGGCAGCGTCCATCAAGCACATCAAGGAGCAGTTGCGCCAGGTGCCGCACAAGGGCCTTGGCTACGGTGTGCTGCGCTACCTGGCGGACCCGGCAACGCGCGAGCACATGGCGGCCCTGGCGCAAGCGCGCATCACCTTCAACTACCTTGGGCAGTTCGACCAGCAGTTCGACGACGGCGCGCTGTTCACGCCGGTGGACGCGCCGGTGGGCTTGGCCCATGACCCGGATGCGCCGCTGCCCAACTGGCTGAGTGTCGATGGCCAGGTCTACGGCGGTGCGTTGCAACTGCGCTGGACATTCAGCAGTGAACGCTATGAACCGCACACCATCGCCACACTGGCAAACGCCTATCGCCAAGAACTGATAACGCTGATCGACCATTGCCTGGCAGACGGGCAGGGCAGCTACACCCCCTCGGACTTCCCCCTGGCGCACCTTACCCAGGCGCAGATCGACGCGCTGCCCGTGCCAGCCAACCTGATCGAGGACGTCTACCCGCTGACCCCCATGCAGGAAGGCATGCTGCTGCACACCCTGCTCGAACCCGGCACCGGCCTGTACTACATGCAGGATCGCTATCGCATCAACAGCGCACTCGACCCCCAGCGCTTCGCCCTGGCCTGGCAACAGGTGGTGGCGCGGCACGAAGCCTTGCGCGCCTCGTTCAGCTGGAACAGTGGCGAGGCCATGCTGCAGATCATCCACAAGCCCGGGCAACTGGCCATGGATTACCAGGACTGGCGCGACCTGGACGCCGCCGACCAGGAGGCTCGCTTGCAAGCCCTGCACAAGCAGGAGCGCGAAGCCGGCTTCGACGTGTTGCATACGCCGCCGTTCCACCTGCGCCTGGTGCGTGTGGCCGATGCGCGCTACTGGTTCATGATGAGCAACCACCACATCCTCATCGATGCCTGGTGCCGCTCGCTGCTGATGAACGACTTCTTCGAAATCTACAAGGCGCTGGGCGAGGGCCGGCAGGCGCAACTACCGGTGCCGCCGCGCTACCGCGACTACATCGGCTGGCTGCAGCGCCAGGGGCTGGACGACGCGCGCGCCTGGTGGCAAGCCAACCTGGCCGGCTTCGAGCGCGCCACGGCACTGCCAAGCGACCGCCCGCTGCGCCATGAGCATGCGGGCAGCGGCATGATCGTCGGCGATTGCTACACACGCCTGGCGGTCAGTGAGGGCGCTCGCCTGCGCGAGCTGGCCCAGGCCCACCAGTTGACCGTCAACACCTTCGCCCAGGCAGCCTGGGCCCTGGTGCTGGCGCGCTACAGCGGCGAGCGCGACGTGGCCTTCGGCGTGACCGTGGCGGGTCGGCCGGTGAGCATGCCGCAGATGCAGCGCACCGTCGGCCTGTTCATCAACAGCGTGGTGCTGCGCGTACAGCTGCCAGCGGCCGGCCAGGGGTGCAGTGTGCGCCAGTGGTTGCAGGGGTTGCTGGAGCGCAACATGGAACTGCGCGAGTACGAATACCTGCCACTGGTGGACATTCAGGCATGCAGCGAACTGCCCAAGGGCCAGCCCTTGTTCGACAGCCTGTTCGTGTTCGAGAACGCCCCGGTGGAAACCGCCGTGCTCGACCACGCCCAGCACCTGGATGCCACCTCCGACTCAGGCCGCACCCACACCAATTTCCCGCTCACCGCGGTCTGTTACCCAAGTGATGACCTGGGCCTGCACCTCTCGTTCGACCAGCGCTACTTCGACTACCCAACGGTCGAGCGCTTGCTGGCCGAATTCAAACGCCTGCTCCTGGCGCTGGTCCAGGGCTTCGACGGACAAGTGCAAGCGTTGCCGCTGGTGGGCGCCGAGGAACAGCATTTCTTGCTCCAGACATGCAACAACACCCAGCGGGCCTATCCCTTGGAGCACAGCTATGTCGCGCAGTTCGAGGCGCGCGTGGCCGCCCATCCCCAGCGTACCGTGGCCCGGTGCCTGGACGCCGAGTACGACTATGCCGGCCTGAACCTGGCGGCCAACCGCCTGGGCCATGCACTGATCGAGGCGGGTGTCCGGGTGGATCAACCGGTGGCCCTGCTGGCCGATCGTGGTTTGCCACTGCTGGGCATGATCGTGGGCAGCTTCAAGGCCTGTGCCGGTTACCTGCCGCTGGACCCAGGCCTGCCTACTGCGCGCCTGCAAAGCATTCTTGAGCTCAGCCGCGCGCCAGTGCTGGTGTGCAGCGCGGCCTGCGCCGAGCAGGGGCAGGCCTTGCTGCAAGCCATGGACCCTGCCGTACGCCCCCAGTTGCTGGTGTGGGAAACCGTCCAGACCTGCACCACGGCCAGCCACAACCCTGAGGTCTACAGCGGCCCGGATAACCTCGCCTATGTGATCTACACCTCAGGCTCCACCGGCTTACCCAAGGGCGTGATGGTGGAACAGCGCGGCATGCTCAACAACCAACTGAGCAAGGTGCCCTACCTGGCGCTGACCGAACACGATGTCATCGCGCAGACGGCATCGCAGAGCTTCGACATTTCGGTGTGGCAGTTCCTGGCCGCGCCGCTGTTCGGCGCCCGGGTCGAAATCGTGCCCAACGCCATTGCCCACGATCCCCAGGGCCTGCTCACCCATGTTCAGGCCACCGGCATCACCGTCCTTGAGAGCGTGCCATCGCTGATCCAGGGCATGCTTGCCAACGAACACCAGGCGCTGGACGGCCTGCGCTGGATGCTGCCAACCGGCGAGGCCATGCCACCGGAGTTGGCGGCGCAGTGGTTGCAGCGTTACCCACGGATCGGCCTGGTCAACGCCTACGGGCCAGCGGAATGCTCGGATGACGTGGCGTTCTTCCGTGTCGATGCCGCCTCCACCCAGGGCAGCTACTTGCCCATCGGCACCCCGACCGACAATAACCGGCTGTACCTGCTGGGCGATGAACAGCAACTGGTGCCGCTGGGCGCCGTGGGTGAGTTGTGCGTGGCGGGTACGGGCGTGGGGCGAGGCTACGTGGGCGACCCGGCACGCACGGCATTGGCGTTCATTCCCCACCCTTACGGTGCACCCGGCGAGCGTGTGTACCGCACCGGCGACCTGGCCCGCCAGCGACCTGACGGGGTGTTCGAGTACGTGGGCCGTGTCGATCACCAGGTGAAGATTCGCGGTTATCGTATCGAACTGGGTGAAATCGAAGCCCGGCTGCACGAGCAGCCGCAGGTCCGCGATGCAGCGGTGGCCGTGCAGGATGGTGTCAACGGCAAGCATCTGGTGGGTTATCTGGTGCCGCACCACGGGCTAAAGGGCGACGACACCGTGCTCGCTCAGCTCAAGGCACGCCTGCGCGCCGAGCTGCCCGAGTACATGGTGCCCCTGCATTGGGCCTGGCTCGAAGCCTTGCCTCACAACGCCAACGGCAAGCTCGACCGCAAGGCCCTGCCTGCCGTCGACATCGGCAACCAGCACAGCCAGGCCTATCAGGCACCGCGCAGCGAGCTCGAAGGCCTGCTGGCCGGTATCTGGGCCGAGGTGCTCAAGGCCGACCGGGTTGGCGTACACGACAACTTCTTCGAACTGGGCGGGCACTCGCTACTGGCCACCCAGATCGCCTCGCGGGTGCAGAAGCAACTTCAGCTGAACGTGCCATTGCGGGCGATGTTTGAGTGCAGCACGGTGGCGGAATTGGCCGTGTACGTGGAGGGACTGCAGGGCAGCGCCCTGGATGAAGACAAGGTGGACCGGTTGAGTGACTTGATGGCGGAGTTGGAAGGGTTGTGAGGGGCGGCGGGCGATGGGTAATCGCCCGTTCGTTCAAGGGCTAACGAGGCCGGATGATTGGCGGGGCTGAAATCCTTGGGGCTGCTGCGCAGCCCCAAGGACATGAGCTGGCTCGCTCGGGTCGCGGCTCAAGGGGGGCCTCGCAAGCTGCCGTCTTCACCTTTCTCAAGCGTGTTCACTGCGCCTGTGATAACGACTTGCGTGACCGATCATACAGCTAGCGCCTTTATAAACGCCTCATCCAGTGAGTTGGCCTGGTACCGAGCAAGCAATTGATCTGCGTTATCGAATGCCTGAAGTTGTTGATGGGCGAGCATGTAAAAGCGGGTGCAGTTATCTACGATTTCCTGTGTGTAATGGGACGATATCATGACGCTGGCGCCCTCACGGCAGGCGCTCTTGATGCCCAACCAAATATAATGCCGAAATTCAGGGTCTACCCCCGCGGTCGGCTCGTCGAGCATGATCAAGTCACTGCCCGTCAACAAGAGCGTCAAGCTGATGAAGCTGCGCACTTCCCCGTAACTGCATTTGGACGCCTTTTTTTGTGCAATCTCTGAAAAGCGCCGGCCCAATGCGGGAGACCACCCATCAAGGCGCACGATGGCCTGATCAATGCTTAGCAATGTTGGCATATTTAAAAGCGTAATGAGTTTGTAAACCTCCCCCATTCGAAGCTGTGGAGGCGGTGTAAGGATCTGAGTCAGGTAGGTGGGGTGACGAGCATTATTGCAAATCACGCCACCCGTCGGATACCGAAGTCCACTGATAATGTCGAACAGTGTGGTCTTTCCGGCACCGTTGCAGCCTAGAATGCCCACTGCTTCGCCGGGCGATAAGTCGATATTTATCTTGTGAAACAAAAGCCTTTTTTGGTACGAGAAGGAAAGTTCGGTGAGGGTCAGTAGGCGCATCAGTAACGGCTCCAAACCGGTTGAATTCTAGAATGCTTGGCTGTCAGGTAGAGCGCTGTGATGGACAGCATGAATAAGGGTGGGAAGACCATTCCGAGAGCAAGGTCGCCGTGAAAAAGCTGGGTGCTCACAATTAGTGGGTTAAGGAGCATGACTAGAGGGTGCTGGGACTCAACGGTGGCAGCGCCGAGATAGCTCGAGACGAGCATGAGGAATGACAGAAGCGAGAAAAGGGTGCCGGCCGTGCTGAACGTGAGGGGGAGAGAGGCTATTATCAAGCCGATGAGTGTGAACCCGAGATAACTTGTTGAAAAACATGCAAGGATGAACGTGTATTCTTGTAGTGAGTATGAGCCATGTAACGGTTTGGTGATTAAATAGAATAGCGATGCGTAAACTAAGCTCATCAGCGCATAGCTGATCATTTGAGCGGTAAGAAAATATAGCATCGGCTCCTTTCGATAAATAAATGAACGGGTAAAGCCGCTCTCTCTCCTGCCGATTAAGTAAAAACTGAATCCAAAAAAGGCGACGTTGGCAGATATGTAGGCATAGAACCAACCCGCTTGTTTCAGATAGGGTAAGTTTGAGGTTTGGACCACAATGAAATAAAGTATGCAGGGTGCAGCTGAAGTCCATAAAAAGCTGGAAGTATCTCTGATGTGCTCTTTTATAAGGATCAGGGAGATATGGAAAAGCCTGACCGATGTGTGTTTTGTTGTGTTTTTTTTTTGCTGTCATGGGAAAGGTACCATCGTATTATCATCAATGTCTGTGCATGAGTTTAGTGTGATGAGGGCTGTAGGTATCGAGCAGCGAGAGAGGTCAACGATTCGATACACCTCTGTCCTGTCAAATAGGTGCGAGGATATTTCGGTCTTTGAGCTATTTTTTGCGGTTTGAGCTAATGCTGAAGTCAGCGCAGCGGTCTCATTTGGATACAGCCCTTGACTGATTGGATTTTTATCGCTGACCGCAATGTCCAGATAAAAGTGCTTACGCTCTAAATGCTCGCCAGTTGCAGCTTTGACCACCTCGCTGTTCCAACCGGCGCTTGAGCCATTCGTACGCCAACGACTCCCGCATTCTACGGTGTAGGAAGATGCTTAACCGCAGCAGGTCTATGAAATTCAAAATCGGGCAGTAACTGAAAATGTATTTCATTATAGTGATTCATGATTCACCCTATGAATTGTACGCACAGAGGTATAAACAGCCCATGATTGAGGTTTAAAGCCTGCGTCACTTGATAGTCGGTAAATCCTGACCAGGGTCTACACCGCTCCCGCCACAGCCACCCGCGCCGCCTGAATCACCGAAGAACTCGGCTTCCATATCACAGCCTGTTTCACCCTTGAGGCTGACCAGAGAAAACCAAATTGAGTATCCATAACAACTCCTAAGAATGCCCCGGAAGTCGGGGTCAACTGGGTTTAGTCAGAATATTCAGCAATGTCAAAATTTATATTTTATTATTCTCTCTTATTCAGGCTGGATAGTGCTTTAAAAAATTCTCGGGAAGTAGGATGCTTCTGAGAGGGTATTCCTAGTGATGGGTCATGGAGCACTCAACTTGTGGGAAAAGTTTTCGTTGGAAGTAGCTCATTGCCTTTTTCGTAGTCGGAACTATTGGTTTGCTACGTCTGATGGTTCGGTTTTCAGATAAATAGAACTGGTACGAAGGGGGAGGGAAATTGCCTTTCAAATCGTTTCAAATTGTAAATATCTCTTGGTTCATTCCGCTCAATTGCGCCCGGCTACTCGACATCTGGTTAGGTTAAATTCCTTGATTCTTCAACGGACGTCCGTGTTGAGTAAGCGCTCCACGAACCCCACATTCAAAGCGCTTAGCTGATCCCGGATGCTGTGCTCCCGATTTCTTTCTGGAGCCCGCGCGCCATGATGTGTCCCGACGCCAAAGTCGAAAAAGTCTTCCTCTATCCCAAGCCAGTCGACTTTCGAAAGTCCATTGACGGTCTGGCCGCACTGGTCGAACTGGACATCAAAGTGGCGTTGGTCGACCCCGTGCTCTTCGTGTTTCTCAACAAAACGCGAAACCGCGTGAAGATCTTATACTGGGAGCGAAACGGCTTCTGCCTTTGGCTCAAGCGCCTCGACTCGGAGCGCTTCAAAACATCGCCTGACCCCACCGACAAGGCCATTATCCTGACCGTCCAGGAACTCAACTGGCTACTCGACGGCTTCGACCTCTGGCGCAACCGCCCACATCAAGTTCTGACGCCTCGCTACGTCGCCTGATTCGGTATAATCCGCGGCATGATTTCCATGCCCGACACCCTCCCTGACGATCCGGTTTTGCTCAAGCAACTGCTTGAGCAAATGATCAATGAGCGCGCGTCTGATAAGGGCAAATCGTTCATCTGGAAGAAGAGGTGGCGCTGCTCCGCCAGCGGTTATTCGGCCGTAAGACAAAGCAGACCAACGATTCGGCTACGCCCCAATTCCCTTTCTTTGACGAAGCAGAAAGCCTGGCAGAGCCGGCTGACGAGGCTTCTGATGAAGAAGTTGTTGCACCGAGCAAGCGCCGCGGCAAACGCAAGCCACTGCCCAGTGATCTGCCGCGTGTCGAGGTCTTCCATGAACTGCCTGAGCACGAGCTGACGTGTGCGTGCGGCTGCCGCAAGCACGCCATTGGCGAAGAAGTCAGCGAGCAACTCGAAATTGTCCCAATGCAGATCCGGGTCATCAAGCACATCCGCAAGGTTTACGGCTGCCGCGACTGCGAGTCAGCGCCGGTGACTGCGGATAAACCCGCTCAGATGATCGAAAAAAGCATGGCCAGCCCCAGCGTGCTGGCGATGTTGTTGACCACCAAATACGTGGACGGCCTGCCACTTCATCGCTTCGAGAAAGTGCTCGGTCGTCACGGCATCGATATCTCGCGTCAAACCTTGGCACGTTGGGTCAGCCAGTGCGGCGAGCACTTTCAGCCGCTGCTGAATCTGATGCGCGACAGCTTGTTGAATAGCTGCATCATTCATTGCGATGAGACTCGGGTACAGGTATTGATAGAGCTTGACCGCGAACCGGGTAGCCAATCCTGGATGTGGGTACAAATTGGCGGCCCGCCCGATAAGTCAGTCATCCTTTTCGACTACTCCACCATCCGAGCGCAGGAGGTACCGACGCGCCTGCTGGACGGGTATCGCGGCTATGTGATGACCGATGATTATGCTGGCTACAACGCTCTCGGAGCGCAGGATGGCGTTGAGCGCCTAGGCTGCTGGGCACATGCGCGGCGCAAGTTCGTTGAGGCACAAAAAGTACAGCCCAAGGGCAAGACCGGATGCGCTGACATCGCGTTGAACCTGATCAACAAGCTCTATGGCGTCGAGCGCGACTTGAAGGACAGCAGCGATGAAGTTCGTAAAGCTGCCCGCGTGGAGCGCAGTTTGCCATTGCTGACTCAGCTGAAAAGCTGGGTCGAGAAAACGCAACCTCAGGTGACATCGCAGAATGCCTTGGGCAAAGCTATCGGCTACTTGGCCAGCAATTGGAGCAAATTGGAACGCTACGTCGAACACGGATACTTGCCGATCGACAAAAACGCTGCCGAGCGCGCCATTCGCCCGTTTGTCATCGGTAGAAAGAACTGGCTCTTGAGTGACACGCCCAAAGGTGCCTCTGCCAGCGCCCAGCTTTACAGCCTGGTCGAAACCGCCAAAGCCAACGGCCAAGAGCCCAATGCGTGGCTGCGCCACGCATTGGAACAGCTGCCGCAGGCGTCCTCGGTGGAGAATTACGAAGCCCTGCTGCCGTGGAATTGCGTGCGTCAAGGGCATCGCTGACGCACCGCCCCATCTTTGAGTAGGTGGGGTTTATGGAGCGCTTACCCGTCTTCACCTTTCTCAAGCGTGTTCACTGCGCCGGTCCATGAACCCCACCTGCCCGCAAGGTGAGGTTTCAGTATATCGTGGCATTACGGGCTCACAGTTCCACGGCAACAGCGATTCGTAGTCACCAACTGTCGACGCATGCGTTAGCTGTTCCAGTGCGTGGCGCAGCCAAGCCCCTGCTTGGCAGGCTACCCGTTTGTACCCACATCCAGTGTTGACTGCGTGGCTCACTGTCAGACTCTTCCGATACCTGAATACGGGTTTCGTCGCAGTCGATGACCTGGCTGGCCAGCAAACTGTCGCGCATCACGTTCAGCAGCGGCTGGAAGTGTTCCTGCACTGGATGACTCAACGCGCCAACGTGTGCCTTGGAATATCGATGCCCTGGCGGCCCAGTACCTTGTGGTCACAATGAAGGGGTAGACCATCGATGTACTTTAGTGGTCAGCAGCATGGCCAGTACGCTGAAGCTGGCCAAGCTCTTCTGGATCAATTGAGCTGGCTTATCGACTGTCACTGGTGCGGCTTCGAAGTCACGGCAACCGTAAATCTTACGGATGTGCTTGATCACACAGATCTGCATCGGAACGATTTCGAGCTGTTCCCTGAACTCATCACGGATGGCATGCTTGCGGCACCCAAATCTGTTGCGGTTAGTACGGTTGGCAGCTCTCATGCAGTGGGTGTGTAGTTAATTAGATCGCACAGATGACAAGTGGCTCTCAAGATAAAATGTTTTCCACCGCCGAAATTTCAAGGCAATCGAAGCTTGGACTAAATTTTGGTAAAGGGAATCTTGTGCGAACACTGTGTCTGTGTCGCGGCCGGGAAGGGGCAGGCCATGTGTGTCGATGCCGGCTGCAAACGAGGCCGCGGCCAGCGATTCCAATTGAGCTTCATATTCGATGTGACTAAGCGGTGATGTCGTATCTATGTGTCTCAAGGTCAGGTCCAAAGTCCTCTGATCCCCGTAAGGTCTGGGCGTATACTGAGGAGGCCGCGAACCGTTAATAGGGTGATCTGTAGGAATAGCTTTGCTTCTCTCTCTAGCGTCTTTTACTAATGAATTAAAGTGGTTAGTTATAGCGGTTGCTTCCTGCATAATTTTGGCTTGATCATAAGTTGGTGGTGAGCTGAAGTTAGGAGACACTAGGGCCCTTGAAATTGATTGATGGGTTTTCGCCGCATCGACAAGAGCGCGAATAATAATCCCGTTAGATTTATTTGTTCTCGCAAACCAAAACTTTATATGTCCGGAGCTGTCTGTGTGATTGACCGGATCGCCTGCGCAATACATATAGACATTAATTCCGCTTGCCCCAAAAGGACTCCAGCTATCAGGTGATATGAATCGCATTAGAGAGGGGCTGAAAGCGCGGTATCCATTACCCAGTAAGTAACATTGCGTATGTAGTTCTAAGTTTTCGCCGTTGAAGTTTGTCAGTGTTCGTGATGGTGGTGATGTGTGTCCGTAGGGGGAATGTGCATGAGATTCTGATTGTTGACTGCTCTTTGTTGTAAGTGCTGAACCCTTCCCATCCGTGAATAGCAGGAGTGGATGGCACTGAATGTCAGTGCTTGTCTCTGCCAAAGGTTGATGACCCGCACGGAAGGCGGTGCGTGTGCTTCGGTCTCCTCGCACTGTCATTAGCTTACCGTTCTGGTAAAACATCAACTTAGTGTCAGTACTTAGTATCATTTTAGAAACCCTGTGTGGGCAGATAGATAGGTCACCAGTTTCTCAACACGACTGCCGCACGACAACTGACATAAATACTAGGTGAAGCTGCAATCGGCCCAGCTTGCGCAGCGCTTAATGGCCTCGATAATCGGGCGGGTACAAATCTTCAAGTACCCAATCCAATTTCTCGTTTCTAGGCTCTGTACGAAGTTCTTAGAAACCCGGTCATTGCGCTGCCGTCGAAAGGGTTTTTTTTAGATTCCTCAGCCCTCAACGGAAAGTAATCCTATGATAGCGAAGCGGTGCAAAATCTCGAACGAGGCTTGGGCTCTGGTCTGTGCCGATGAGGGATCGACTACCGCGCCAAGCCGATCCCGCGCTCATGCCCCGTTACCGCTTACCCAAAATCGTCCCTAGCATTTCCGGCCGTGGCGCCCCTTGCTGGCTATGCACCTTGCCTTCCCTGTCCTGATAGAAGATCGCAGGTGTGGCCTGCAGCCCCATCTCCTGCATCAGGGCCATGTTGGCGGCGAGCTTCTGCTGCACGTCGTCTGGCACTTTGTCCAAAGCCTTGAGGGTGCTCGCCCGGCCGGCTTTCTCGTGCTGCTGCAGGGCCTTGGCGGGGTCCTTCGCGGCCAGCAGTGCTGCCGACTTACCTGGGCTGTCCTCACGGATGATACCGACCATGATGTGGCGCAGCTGCACCTTGCCCGATTCCACCCATGGCCGGGCCTGCTCCCAGAACATGTTGCAATACGGGCAGTTGGGGTCGCTGAACAGGTAGACCTTGCGCGGTGCATCAGCCTTGCCGTCGGCGATCCAGGCAGACTTTTCCATCTTTTGCCAGAACGCCTGGGTCATGGGGCCGTACACCAGCTTCTCCAGTGGAGCGGCGCTCAGGTCCTGGCCCTGTTCGTCGAACAGGCTGCCCACCAGCACGTGCTTGCCGTCAGGAGTGAGGTACAAGGCCAGGGGGTTGTTCTGATACTCGGCGGCATAGCCGCGCAGGCCGTTGGGCGCATCGAAGCTGCCCTTGATCACGGCGCCCTTGCTTTGCAATTGCTGGACCGCCTTGGGCAGGTCTTCGGCATACAGGGCAGGGCTGGCAAGCAAGCAAACGGTGAGCGGGAGGAGTGCAGGCAGTCGCATGGTCAATGTCCTTGTGCGGCAGGTTCGGGCGTGGTGGCCCGTTCGTAGGATTCCAGGGCGTGACGCAGGCTGGCGCGCGACAGCTCGCCCAAGTGGCTGCCGAGCAGGCGGCCGCCCTCGTCGTAGAACAGGGTGGTAGGCAGGGCCATGGAGCCGACGCGCTGGGCCAGCAGGCCAGTGCCGTCGAACAGCACGTGGGTCAGGCTCAAGCCGGTGGTGGCCAGGAACGTGCTGACGTTTTCAGGTGTCTCGCCCTGGTTGACGAACAGGAACGTCACATGGGGATACTCGCCTTGCGCCTGTTGCAGCACAGGCATTTCCCGACGGCAGGGCGGGCACCAGGTTGCCCAGATGTTGATCACCAGCGGCTTGCCCCGATAGCTTTGCAACGCCACCGACCCGCCTGCAGCGTCGCGTAGGGTGATCGCAGGCAGTTCGGTCCCCTTGCTGTACAGGTGGCTACCAAAGCTGGCCAACCCCCAGAACAAGGCGCCGCTGAACAGCGCCCAGCCCAATGGCCGGCGTAGGCCAGGGCGCCGCCAGCCTTGCCATACAGCGGCCAGGCTGATGCCCACAAGCCCAGGCCAGAGCAGAAAACCGCCGTCGCGGATATCGATGACTTGGATCAGGTCGCCTCGATACATCGACCAGTACGCCACGACAAAACCGATCCGCGCGCACAATAGGCCGATCAGAAACAGATTGAACAGCGCGGACTCGGGGCTCTCGCCGCCACGCCGTGCCACCCACCAGCCGACTACGCTGGCGATGCCCAGGGCACACAGCAGCAGCAGATGGTTCAGGGCCATGGTCAGTGGTCCCAGGGTCACGGTCAGCATCAGCCCTGGCTCCGGGTAAGGGTCCACTGTTGCACGAAGGTGGCGGCATCCACTTCTCCGGTGATGCGCCTTGCCCGCCGCTCCTGGCCGTCTGGCCCGAGCCAGATCAGGGTAGGCGGACCAGGCACCTGGTAACGCTGCAACAGCGCCTTGCTGGCCGGCGTATCGGTGGTCACGTCCAGGCGCAACAGGTGCACGCCGGCCAGTTCGGCCTGGACGTCGCTGCGGCTGAACACCTGCTTTTCCATGACCTTGCACGCCACACACCAGTCGGCGTAGTAATCGAGCAGTACCCACTGGTTACGGCTTTTGGCCGCGTCCAGTTCCCGTTGCAACGCCTCGGGCGTGCTCACGGTGACGAAGGCATCGTGGGCAGGCGAGGCGGTGGCGACTGCAGTCCCACCCGCAAAGGGGCGCAGCGGTTGCCACAGGTCACTGCCGCCGGCAGCGGCCCCGATCAGCAGCAGCCCGCCCCACAAGGCTGCCAGCAACGGCGCAATGCGCAGCGCCGGAAGGCGCTGCAACGCAGGCCAGGCGGTCCAGCCCAGTGCGATCAGCCAGGCCCCGCTCAGGGCCAACAGCAAGCTGGCTGGCAGCAGGCTGCGCACCGTGTACAGCGCCATGGCCAGGAACACGAAGCCGAAGATGCCTTTGACCAGGTTCATCCAGGCGCCAGGGCGTGGCAGGAAGCGATTGCCCAGGGTCACGATCAGCAGCAGCGGTACCCCCATGCCCAGCCCCAGGCTGAACAGCACCAGCGCCCCCTGGAGCACGTCGCCGCTCTGGGCGATATACAACAAAGCCCCGGCCAGCGGCGCGGTCATGCAGGGGCCCAGCAGCAGCCCGGACAACACGCCCAGCAACGCGGCGCCATACAGATTGCCACCGCGCGTGCCCTGACCGGCGCGGTCCAGCCGGTCGCGCAGGGCAGCGGGCAATTGCAGTTCGAAGGCGCCGAACATGGGCAGGGCCAACAACACGAACAACGCGGCCAGGCTGCCCAGCAACCAGGGCTGTTGCAACCAGGCCTGCAAGCTGGCGCCCAGTAGCGCGGCCACCACACCCAAGGCGGCATACACCAGGGCCATGCTCAGCACGTAAGTGCCAGCCAGCAGCCAGCCGCGCCTTGCACTGGCACCATTGCCCAGCACCAGCCCGGCGAGAATTGGCAGCATCGGCAACGAACAGGGCGTAAAGGCCAGCAGCAGGCCCAGGCCGAAAAAGGCCAGCAGGCCCCAGGCCAGGTTGCCGTGCTGCAGGCCGCTGGCCAACGCCTGATCGCTGGCCTGTTCAGCTTCCAGGGCGGCGACCGAGGCTTCGCCGCCCAGGTCGATCAGCGTCGTCTGCGGGGGGTAGCACAGGCCCGCATCGGCGCAGCCTTGCCAGCCAAGACGCAACTGCCCCTGCGCGCCGGGCGGCACTGTCAGCTCAAGCTGTTCGCGGTAGACGGTACTGTCGCCGAAAAATTCGTCGTGGTGATTGATGCCCGCAGGCAGGGGTGGATGCTGGGCCTTGGGCAGCCCGTCGAACTTCAGGCGTTTCTGGTACAGGTAGTAGCCCGGCTGAATCAGGAAATACAGGCGGGTAGAGCCGTCGGCCTGACGGTCATGGGTCAGCACGAAAGCCTGTTCGACGGGCAGAAAGTCAGGCTTGGTGGCGAATGGGTTGGCCTGCGCTGGGCCAGCCAGCAGCACCATCAGTAACAGCAAAAGAACGCGCATGAGTTTGCCTTGGCAGATCGTGGAATGGGGCCATGCTGGCGAGGAGCGATTAACACACTGTTAACGCGGGATTAGGTTCACGCAAGACCGCTGACATCAGGGTTCGAAGAAATACCGCGACACAATGTCAGCTTGACTTTGCTTGTGGTGGTGTCAATGCGGTAAAGTTGACAATCAAGTCAGTTTTTCCTGACCAGCACGACAGGGTTTCGACCCCCTCGACCCCTGCACAAGAATTAAGAACACATGGGCAGCACCCCCTGCTGCCCAGAGGATCAAGCATGTCCAACCGTGATATTTCCCGGCGCACCTTCCTGCAAGGCGGCCTGATCGCTGGCGTCGGCGTGACGATGGCGCCGCTTGGCAGCCAGGCGTTCGCCGCGCTGATGGAGGACCGGGTTACCGCCTCGCCGCTCAAATGGATGAACCATGATGGCAAGGCGCGCTTTCGTAACGACGCGTTGTCGAAAGTCTGTGGCAACAAGGTCTTCGCCCGTGACATTCGTGCCAAGGACATGCCCGGCTGGCCTGCGCAGCAAGGCCATGCACTGTTGCTCAAGGCCACCAAGGCCGACCGCCTCTACGAAGGCCACGACCTCAGCCTGCTGGGTGCCGAGTTGCAGCCGGACCGCATCGTCACCGCTGCCGACCTGGAGCGCGACGGCATCGCCTGGCCCGAGGCGCATTCGCCAGACCCACTCTTGCCCCCTGGCAAGGTACCGATGTTCATCGGCCATCCGGTCGCGCTGCTGATCTGGCACGACTTCGAGCGCTTCCGTCAGGCCAAGCGCTTGCTGCAATTCAACGACCAGGTGATTCGCTACGGTGCCCAGGCGCCGTTGTACCAGCGTGACCCCTACGGCAGTTTCCGCTTCGTGCGGGTAGGCGGTGCCACCCCGTTCGACGAGGACGAATTCTCCAGCCTGAAGGATTCGCCGCTGTTTCCCACCATCCTCAACCGCAAGCCGGTGTGGTCCAAATCGCCCAACCAACACGGCGACCTGACCCAGCAGGGCCTGTTCTACGCCAACCGCATGGCCGAACAGCTGGCCAACCCGCCCGAGGACTGGCTGGTCTTCGACGAGCGCTTCAAGACCCCCTCCATCGAGCCGGCGGCCTTGGAGCCAGACAACGGCAACGGCTGGTTCGACGTGGCCAGCGGCACCCTGCATTTCGTCGTGGCGACCCAGTGCCCGTTCGAGGCCGCGCAGGAATGCGTGCACATGATCAAGCCGTCACGCTTTGGTCTCAAGCACTTGAACATGCACCCAGGCTACACCGTTGGCTACGGGTCCAAGGACAACAACATCTTCGTCTTCTACGCTGCCGTGGCGGCGCTGTACGGCGAGGGCGTGCCGGTGCGCCTGGCCAACGACCGCTACGAGCAATTCCAGAGCGGCATCAAGCGCCACGCTTTCGACATCCGCTACCAACTGGCGGTGGACAAGAAGGACAACAGCTTCAAGATCTTCCGTGCCGACATGAGCTGTGACGGCGGCGGTCGCATCAACTACAGCCCCTCCGTCGCCGCCGTGGGCGCGACCGCTGCCCAGTCGATCTACTACATGCCGCAGAACGATCTAGCAGTCACTGCCTATCATTCGCGGGCAGTGGAAGCCGGTTCCATGCGCGGTTACGGCACCCTGCAAAGCATGGCCGCCACCGAGATGATGGTCGACGAAGTGGCCGGCCGCCTGGGCGTCGATGCCATCGACCTGCGGCGCAACAATGCCCTGAAGTCGGGCATGAAGAACACCCAGGGTGCGGTGCCAGCCGGTGCATTGCGCCTGCACGAGATCCTCGACAAGGCGGCTCAGCACGAAGGCTGGCGTGAACGTGATGCCCGCAAGCAACGGCGCGAGGCCAGCGACCCGGATCACTGGTACGGCACCGGCTTTGCCATCTGCCAGAAAGACTTCGGCACCGGCGCCGAAGCGCCGATGGCCAGCATCGAGTTCAGCCGCGACGGGCGCATCAGCCTGCGCCACATCGGCACCGAGCTGGGCACCGGCATGTCCACCTCCCAGGCGCTGGTGGTCAGCGATTTCCTGGGCCGTTCGGCCGACGACGTGCTCACGGCCGTCACCGAGTGGCCCGAGCTGCAACTGTCCACCAGCGGCAACCCGTACCTGATCAGCCAGGCCGAACAGGATGCCGCCCTGCGTAACCCGCGCTGGGTTGGCAAACTGGCCTCACCCTCGTCGGCGACCAACTCGGCGTTCTACTTCAGCCATGCCACTCGCGAGGCAGCTCGCGCGTTGTTCAATCACGGCCTATGGCCTGCTGCCATGGCTATCTGGACCCAGGGCCCGCATGGCGGCCAGGCCAACCCGTTGGTGGTGCGTCGGGAAAACGCTGTGTGGGTCAACGGTGAGCTGACCGGCAACGGCCTGGCGCCTATTCCCTTTGCGCAGCTGGCCGAAAAGGCCCATGCCATGGGCCTGGTGACAGGCGTGAGCGTGCACGGCTTCAACCGCTGGAGCTGGGCTGAGTCCGACTTCGTCATCGACGGCGTGCGTGAACGTTTCCCGCTCGACGCGTTGGCTGTGAAGTACGGCGACGGCGCCGCTAATGCCAAGAAGGCGCAGATGACCAGCAGCGGCTACCACCTGCTCGACCGTCAGAACCCCGCCTACCCCGATACTCAGTTGAACAACGCCATGGTCACCTATTACAGCCCGGTCGCCACCCTGGTGGAGGTCAAGGTGAACAAGGGCACGCATCAGGTGCAGGTGCTCGATCACCACAGTTGGGTCGAATGCGGCCGCGTGTTGGTGCCTGAACTGGTCAAGGGCCAGCTCGAAGGCGGCATTGCCATGGGCATCGGCCATGCGCTGACCGAGGAAATGCCGTTGTACGAAGGCGGGCCGGGGGAGGGCGACTGGAACTTCAACCGCTACCGCCTGCCGCACGCGCGTGATGTGGCGGTATGGACGCAAAGCAGCGAGATCCTCCCGCCGCTTTCACCCACCGACCCGTCCAAAGGCATCGCCGAGGTGGTGATGATCCCGATCGTCGGTGCCATCGGCAATGCCGTGGCCCATGCCATCGGCAAGCGCGTACGCGATCTTCCCATTACCCCAGCCCGTATCCAGGAGGCCCTCAATGGCTAACCGTCCACTGCAACTGACCCTCAACGGTCAACCGGTCGGCCCGGTCCAGGTCCCTGACGACCTGGCAATGATCGACTACCTGCACGAGCACCAGAACCTCACCGGCTCGCGCCTGGGTTGCGGGCAGGGTATCTGCCACGCCTGCGTGGTGATCGTCGACAACCCCGACGGTACCAGCGAAGAAGTGCGCACCTGTATCACCGGCGCCCATTACTTCGAAGGCAAGAAGGTCCGTACCATCGAGGGCCACGCCCAGCAGGACGAGGCCGGCAACCTTACGTTGAACCCGATCCAGCAGAAGTTCGTCGACCTGTTCGCGTTCCAGTGCAGCTACTGCGCACCAGGCTTCGTCAACGCCGCCACGGTGCTGGTGGAAACCGCCCAGCGCCAACCGCTGAAAAAGAGCGAGGTGCAAGCACGTATCGAAGCCAGCCTTGGCCACCACATCTGCCGTTGCACCGGCTATGTGCGTTACTACCAGGCCACGCGCACGGTGCTCGATGACCTCGGCCTGGTGAAGGAGGGTTGAGCATGGGCTTTTTCCGTAGCGCCCTGGCGCTGGCGTTCGGCCTTGCCGCAACGTGCTCGGCGCTGGCCAGTGATGACGCCCAGCTCAAGCGCGGCCAGTACCTGGCCCGGGCTGCCGACTGCATGGCGTGCCACACGACCGAGGGCGGGGCGCCGTTTGCCGGGGGCCTGCCGATTCATTCGCCGTTTGGCACCATCTACGGCACCAACATCACCCCCGACAAGCAGTACGGCATCGGCAACTACAGCGCCGAGGAGTTCTTCGCGGCCGTTACCCAAGGCAAGCGCAAGGACGGCGCCAACCTGTATCCGGCCATGCCCTATACCTCGTATCACCTGATGCGGCGTGAAGACTCCGATGCAATCTTCGCCTACCTCAAGACCATCGCCCCGGTCCATCGCCCGGCACCACAGACGGCCCTGCGCTTTCCGTTCAACGTGCGCCTGGGTCTGAGCGGCTGGAACATGCTGTACGGCAAGAGCGTGCAGGCCCAGCCTGTCGAAGGCAGCAGCCGCGCCTGGCAGCGTGGCCAGTACCTGGTCGAGGTCATGGGGCACTGCGGCGAGTGCCACACCCCGCGCAACGCGGTCGGCGCCTTGCAGCAGGACCTGCGCCTGAGTGGCGGTCTGCTCAACGGCTACCTCGCCCCAAGCCTGCTGGCCACCGACCTGGCCGAGCGCGGCTGGTCGCAACCGGACCTCACCACGTTCCTCAAGCACGGGATCAGCGCCCAGGGCAGCATGTTCAATGAGATGTTCCCGGTGGTGCACCTGAGCACTCAGCACCTGGAAGACGCCGACCTTGCCGCCATGGCCACTTACCTGCTGGGCGACAACCCCCCGGCGGCCAAGGTGATCGCGCCCGTGCCGCTGGCGCAGATGAGCGACAGTGCCCAGCGCGGCCGCCAGCAGTACCTGAACGTGTGCGCCGGTTGCCATGGCGTGGAAGGCCAGGGCAAGCCGCACATCGCCGTGGCGATGCAGGGCAATACGGTGCTGCGCCAGGCCGATTCGCGCAACCTGGTCAAGGTGATACTCGACGGAATCCGCGAACAGCAGTTCACCGGCTTCGAGCGCATGCAGCCGATGCCAGGGTTCGCTGATAAGCTCGATGAACGCCAGGTGACCGACATGGTCAACTACCTGCGTCAGGCATGGGGCGGGCTGCCCGGTGATCTCAGTGAACAACAGCTGGCCGAGCTGAAAGCGGAGTAAAGCGTGCAGCATCTCGATCTACAGGTGATTCGTCAGGCGTTGCAGTGGTCCAGCACAGGTCAGGCGGTGTGGTTGTGCACCGTGCTCGCCACTTACGGCTCGGCGCCCCGCGCGCCGGGCTCGTTGCTGGCAGTCAACGACCAGGGCCAGTGGCTGGGGTCGTTGTCCGGCGGCTGCGTTGAAGACGATTTTCTTGAACGCGTGGCCCTGGGCGAGTTCGTGCAACCGGCTGCCATCGTGCGCTACGGCGATGGCAGCGACCCGCGCTCGCGGGTCAGCTTGCCCTGTGGCGGCGTGCTGGACGTGCTGGTGGAAAGCCTGCCGTCCAGTTGCCAGGTGCAAGACCATCTGCGCCAGCTGGAAAGCGCGCTGCTGGGCCAGCGTCGGGTGCTGCGCCAGGTGAAGGTGCCCAGCGGCATCCAGGGGCTGGCGGACGCTGCCGGTCAAGGGCCGCGTGTGCACCGTGACGGCGACTGCGTGTACCTGCGCGTGGGTGCCGCCCAGCGGCTGCTGCTGGCGGGGTATTCCAGTGTTGCCCAGTACTGCGCCGAATTCGCCAAAGCCATGGGGTTTGAAGTGGTGCTGTGCGAGCCGCGTGAAGAGGTGCTCGACGGGGTGCAGATCGACGGTATCGAGATACGCCGCGAGCTGCCTTCGGAATTCATCTTCAATGGCGGTTGTCATGCCGACACCGCCGTGGTCGCGCTCACCCACGACCCCAAGATCGACGACCTGGCCATGCTCGAGGCCGTGCGCACCGCGGCGTTCTACATTGGCGTGATGGGTTCGCGTGCCACTTCCGATAAGCGCCGCGAGCGGCTGCAACGCATCGGCGGCCTGAATGCCGATGCGCTGGACCGTATCCATGCGCCCATTGGCCTCAACCTGGGCAGCAAGACACCGGCCGAGATCGCTTTGGCGGTGTTGGCAGATGTACTGCGGGTGCGCAACGGCCTCGACCGAGCCGCCTTGTGAAGGTGGCGGCGCTGGTGTTGGCCGCTGGGCGCAGCAGGCGCTTCGGTGCCGACAAGCGCCGGGCCTTGCTGCCCGACGGGCGCGGCCTGTTGGCCCAGTGTGTACAACGGGCCGAGGCAGTGTTCGAGGATGTGCGGGTCGTGGTGCGCGAGGACGAGGGCCGCGAGGACTTCGACCTGGGCACCGCCTGTGGTTGGGTGGTCAGTGCCCAAGCGGCTTCGGGCATGGGCCACAGCCTGGCGGCAGGCGTCGCCGCCCTGGCTGACAGCGATGCGCAGGCGGTGGCCATCCTGCTGGGGGACATGCCGTGGATTGAGGCCGCGACCCTCAGGCACTTGGCCGAGGCCGCCCAGGCTTCGACCATCGTGCTGGCGCGTCATGCAGGGCAGCAAGGTCACCCTGTGATCTTCGGGCGCGCGTTCTGGCCGGCGCTGTTAGGGCTGACCGGTGACGAAGGCGCCAGAGCAGTGGTGCATGCCAACCGCGCCAGTTGCACGGTGATCGAGGTGTCAGATGCCGGGGTGCTGATGGATGTGGATACGCCTCAGGCGCTGGGCTTTTCAGGGCGTTGAGCAGGGTGGGGCACGTTGTGCTGCGCTGTATCTGTAAGATAGCGATCTCTGTAAAAAGGGCCTGGCTGGATCGGTCATGGGGGGAGTGCGCTGTTTTAAGGTTTAAGCTTCGCAGCTTATAGTGCCGGGGCCGCCTTGCGGCCCATCGCGGCACAAGGGCCGCTCCCACACGGGAAGCCGCTAGGCTCCAGATGGGGTGCATGACAGTTGACCCCACAAAGTTAAGCACCGCATGGTCCGGCGCTCTTGCAAGACCGCTCGTTGACTGTCAGGCAATCTGCACGTATCCCCGCCCAATCCTTTTCCCCAAACCCTGTGCCTGCGTCCATAATTCCCCCTTAATCCATTCACGCTGCAATGTCGGTTACACCATTGCGGGAGCCCCATCCATGCACGTTCTGCTTTGCGAGGACGACGACCTCATCGCTGCCGGCATCTGTGCAGGCCTTGCCGCACAGGGCCTGACTGTTGACCGGGTGGGCAATGCCGCCGGCGCCCGGGCCATGCTTCAGGCCGCGCAGTTCGATGTGATGATCCTCGACCTTGGCCTGCCCGACGAGGACGGCCTGAAGCTGCTGCGCCGCCTGCGTCAGCAAGGCGAGACCTTGCCAGTGCTGGTGCTCACCGCCCGTGATGCGGTCACTGACCGAGTCGACGGCCTGCAGGCGGGGGCCGACGACTATCTGCTCAAGCCGTTCGACCTGCGCGAACTGGCCGCGCGCCTGCACACCCTGCTGCGCCGTGTCGCCGGCCGTGCGGTGAACGTGATCGAGCATGGCCCGCTGCGTTACGACCCCAGCAGCTGCGAGGCGACCCTGGCCGGCAAACCCGTGGACCTGTCCCGTCGTGAGCAAGCCTTGCTCCAGGCTCTGTTGCAGAACGCCGGGCGCGTCCTGTCCAGCGAGCAATTGAAGGATTGCGTGTACGGGTTCAACGACGAAGTGGAAAGCAATGCGCTGAACGTGCATATCCATCACCTGCGCCGCAAGCTGGGCAACGGCATCGTCGAGACCGTGCGCGGGCTAGGCTATCGCCTGGGCCCTGCCAATGCGCCAACCGAGACGCCATCATGAGCCTGCGTGTGCGCCTGAGCCTGATTCTGGGCAGCGCTTTCGTGATCATCTGGGCGCTGGCTGCCGCCTGGATGCTGCGCGACCTGCGCCAGCAGATGATGTTCTCCCTCGACCAGCGCCTGGTGGCATCTGCACGCATGGTGGCCGGCCTGATCGACCAACTGCCCCAGCCGCTCAGCGTCAAGGGCGAAGGTACCCACTACGCGGCCGACCAGTTGAGCGTACCGGACGGCATGGCCTGCCAGGTCAGCTCGCTGCGCGGGGAAATCCTGGCCAGCAACCACAAGCATGATGGCGTCATGGATGACGGGCGCAGTGGTTTTCGTGACCAGACCATCGACGATGCCTCATGGCGCACCTTTACTTACAACCATGGCGATGTGCGCATCACCACGGCCGACCGGCACATGGAGCGCGAAGCCCTGAACCAGTCCATCCTGCTCGCTGCCTCGGCGCCGGTGCTGATGGCTTTGCTTGGCAGCCTGGGCTTGCTCTGGATCGGGCTGGGCAAGGGCCTTGAGCCGCTCAATCGCATGCGCGATGCCCTGCGCCGCAGGCGCCCCGACAGTGTCGAGCCGTTGCAGGTGGCGGGCATGCCCAGTGAGCTCCAGCCGTTGCTGGAAACCCAGAACCAGCTGTTCGTGCGCATTGCCCAGACCATCGAGCGCGAGCGGCGCCTGACCGACGATGCCGCCCATGAACTGCGCAGCCCGCTGACAGCCATCAAGACCCACCTGCAGGTCGCCCGCATGACCGAGGGCGCGGTGCGCGAACAAGCGCTCGAACATGCCGAACAGGGTGCCGATCGCATGCACCGGACCCTGGAGCAATTGCTCATGCTGGCACGGGTCGAGGGTAGCTTGTCGTTCGACGACGGTGTGCAGTGCAGTGCCGAGCAAGTCGCGCGGCAGGCGGTGCAGGACGCCGGGGGCGGTGACAACCGCAGGATCGTCCTGAACTTGCCGCCCGAGGCTGCCCTGGTCTACCTGAGCATGCCTGCACCGCTAGCGGTGGCGGCGCTGCGCAACCTGCTGGACAACGCTCTGCGCCATGGCGGTGACGAGGCGGTGGAGCTGGAGGTACAGGCAGCTGAAGGGCAGGTGGGCTTCATGGTGCGCGATCACGGGCCGGGCATCGCCGAGGCAGACCTCGGGCATTTGACCGAGCGTTTCTGGCGTCACGGTCAGAGCAGCGGCTGCGGGCTTGGCCTGGCCATTGTCCAGGCAATCGTGCAGCGCTGTGCAGGCAGCCTGAAGTTCGATAGCCGAAGTGACGGGTTGAGGGTGGTCTTGCAGGTGCCGGCGCGGCCTGCGGGATGATCCTGGGTTTTGTATGAAGTTCTGGGGCCTAGAAGCACACCGGGCAAACCTGGTTGAGTAAACTAGCACTTTTATAGTCGGTAAAGATGTCGGCTGCTAAATATTCCGGTAGACTTCTCGCTCTATAAGCATTGCAGTTGCTCTTGCTCTTGCTCTTGCTCTTGCTCTTGCT
>NZ_JBICKJ010000016.1:0-113708 GCF_043104125.1 Pseudomonas sp. xss_4 | reverse complement strand
CTGGACAAAGACCTGACCGTCACCCTGAGCAACAACGCTACCGTTGTGTTCAAGGCTGGCGAGATGACCAAGACCTACACCGCTGCGGCGCAGGGCGATGACGTGTTCAAGGACGAGGGCAAGCTGGAGATCGGCATCGCCAAGGCTGAAGTACCAAACGCCAAGTTCGAGAACCTGGTGCTGGGCGCCCCTGCCTCGGTCAACATCACCGACACCATCAGCAAGGTCACCGCTGTGCTGGCTGTGGATAACACCACTGTGGCTGAAGGCGGCAAGATCACCTACACCGTGACCTTGGTCAGTGAAGACACCAACCTGCCGGTGACTGGCCATGGTGGCGTGACCGTCACCCTGACCGGCGGCACCCAGGTGTTCATCGCCGCCGGGTCTGCCAGCGGTACCGTCACCATCAATGCGCCGGATGATGTGTATGTCGGTGGCCAGCCTGCAATCACCAAGGCCATCACTGACCTCTCCGTCGCCGGTGACAAGCAGTTCGAGAACCTGGTGGCGAGCAAGAACACGGTCACCACGGCGGTGACCGATGAGCCGGCCGGCCAGGGTGACCTGGTACTGGTCAACATCGTGGCCAACCAGGCCTCGGTCAATGAAGCCACGCCGCCTCTGTTCACCCTGACCTTGAACCGCGTGCTGGACAAGGACCTCACCGTGACCCTGAGCAACAACGCCACCGTTGTGTTCAAGGCCGGGGAGACCAGCAAGTCCTACGTCGCGCCAGCTCAGGGTGATGACGTGTTCAAGGACGAGGGCAAGCTGGAGATCGGCATCACCAAGGCCGAAGTACCAAACGCCAAGTTCGAGAACCTGGTGCTGGGCGCGCCTGCCTCGGTCAACATCACTGACACCATCAGCAAGGTCACTGCTGTGCTGGCTGTGGATAACACCACCGTCGTCGAGGGTGGCAAGATCACCTACACCGTGACCTTGGTCAGCGAAGACAACAACCTGCCAGTGACCGGCCATGGTGGCGTGACCGTCACCCTGACCGGTGGCACGCAAGTGTTCATTGCCGCGGGTTCCGCAAGCGGTACGGTCAGCATCAATGCGCCGGATGACGTGTACGTCGGTGGCCAGCCTGCCATCACCAAGGCCATCACCGACATCAGCGTTGCCGGTGACAAGCAGTTCGAGAGCCTGGTGGGCAGCAAGACTGCCGTGACCACGACCGTGACCGACGAGCCGAGCGGCCAGGGCGATGTGACCACCGTCGGTATCAGTGGCACCACCTCGCTCACCGAAGGCGAGACGGCGCACTACACCCTGACGTTGAGCAACCCGTCCCAGTCCGAAGTCACTGTGACCCTCAGCTACTCGGGCACGGCCAAGAACGGCGAAGACTTCACGGGTGTCACCACCGTGAAGATCCCGGCCAACAGCTCCGGCGTGACCTTCGATGTGCCGACGATCGACGACAAGCTGGTCGAAGGCACCGAGAACTTCACGGTCAAGATCGAAAGCGCCACCGGTGGCAACTTCGAGAACCTGCAGGTAAACGGCAGCAAAGGCAGCGTCACCACCGCCATCCTCGACAACGACAACCTGCCGGTATCACCAGGCGGTGCCGTGTATGGCGTGGAAGACACCGACTATGTATTCGCCTGGGGTGACTTCAAGGTCACTGACCCGGATGGCAATACCGGTCTGGCCGTGACCATCACCTCGCTGCCGGCTGCAGGCAGCCTCAAGTACTTCAACGGCAGCAGCTGGACCAACGTTACTGTCGGCCAGGTGATCAGCCAGGCCGATATCGCCGCCAGCAAACTGAAGTTCGTGCCACTGCTCAACCAGTCCGGCGCTGATGGCTACGGTGGCACCGGCGTGGGCAACCAGCAGGCTGACTACGCGCAGTTCAAGTACAAGCCCAACGACGGGACCAACCTGGGTACCGAAACGACCATGAAGGTCGACATCAGCCCTGTGGCAGACATGCCGACGCTGGCCATCGGCAGCGCCGATGTGGTGTCCAAAGGCCTGACCAAGGAAGTGTGGACCACCCTGAAGAACCTGGGTACCAACGGCAATGGCATCACCGGTGATGCACTGAAAACGGTCTTTGCCAACTCCGGCAGCGCCACCTCCAGTGCCACCACCACCAACGTCCAGTCCGACGGCAGCGTGAATGGGGGCAGCGGTTCTAAGACCTCCGGCCTGATCTACCTGGAAGCTGGCAAGACCTACACCTTCAGTGGTACTGCCGACGACAGCTTCCTGGTCAATATCGGTGGCAAGACCGTGGTCACGGCCACGTGGGGCGGCGGCGGCCAGGTGACGGGGTCGTTCACGCCTACGGCGACCGGCTACTACCCGATCGAGGTCTACCATGCCAACCAGTCCGGCCCGGGCAGCTATGACCTGAACATTCAGGTGGGCGCTGGCAGCCCAGTGGACCTGAGCAGCGCAAACATCCGCATGTACCAGAACGTGACCGAGATGGCCAACGCTGGTCTGAGCGTGTCAGACGCGCACACGGTCAACGGCCAAACCTACTACGATGGCTACAAGCTCAACGAAGGCCCAGAGAACGGTACGGTGAAACTGGTCGGTATCTCGACTGCCCTGACCGATACCGACGGTTCCGAGACGCTGAAAGTGACGTTGGGTGGCTTACCAAAAGGAACGGTGGTAACTGACAATGCAGGCCATACGGCTACAGTCAGCGATGGGCCGATCAACGTAACAGGGTGGAAACTCAGTGGCTTGACCCTTACCCCCCCTGCCTACTTCAAGGGCTCGTTTGACATAACGGTCACTTCAACTGCTACTGAAAGTCTAGGTGACTCCGCCAGCACCGTGGGCCGTATTCCGGTTACGGTTTATGGCGGCGTTTACAAAGCCAGTGTTGGTACATCGGGCAGCGACGTACTGAATGGCAGTGAAGGTCACGACATCATCGTGGCGGATGTATCTGGCCTGAACGTGGTGGCCGGTAAAAACTACAATATTGCATTCATTGTTGACAGCTCCGGCAGTATGACCGACGACTCAGTGGCTGCTGCGAAGACACAGCTGGAGTCTGTATTCAAGACACTCAAAGCGAGCGTGGGGGCCGACACGTCGGGAACGGTTAATATCTTCCTGGTAGATTTCGATACTCAGGTAAACCAAAACGTAGCCGTCAATCTATCGGACGCGGATGCTTTGAGCCAACTTCAGAGAGTTCTGAATTCCATGCAGGGCGGCGACTACGGCGGCGGTACCAATTATGAGGATGCGTTTAAAACTACAGCCAACTTCTTCAAGAGCAAGATGGCGATGGGCAACACGAACGCTGAGAATCTGACGTACTTCATTACCGATGGTAAGCCGACCTTTTACCAGCGTGGCGAGCAGACCGATGCTCGACTGTGGACGAACGGCAAAATGCTGGATGAGGTTGTTAATGTTAACAACTACAAGGTTGGTGCCACGTTCAGTGAGTGGGCTGACTCAACTCACAAGGTTGACATAAACAGTGCTGGACAACTAAAAGTCACAACGTATGGCAATCTTTTGGGTTTCCTTGTTCCCATTTCCTCAAACACTATCGGGACAATACATGCCCAAGGGGATGGCACCTACGAGCTGTCCAGTTTGGGCGGCACTGGCAAGAAGTCATCCACTAATTGGAGCGATTCGGCCACAAATACAACTGATAGTTTCATGTTGCTCGGTGGTAGTTCTACCGTACCTGGACTGAGTAAGGTGCAGGCTATTGGATTGAATTCTGAGGTCAGCCTCGCTGATCTCAAGCCGTACGACACGGCGGGCAAACCGCAGATCAATATAGATCCAACCAAACTGGCAAGCGCTATCCTTGGACATACTGAGGCGACGTTGCCTGGTGCCGATACTGTCGACGGTGGGAATGGCAACGACATCATCTTTGGTGACTTGATTACCTTGAACGGTGTTGTCAGCGAGGGCTATCAAGCCTTGCAAACGTATGTCGCCCAGAAAACAGGGGTAGATGCCAGTGCTGTCACGACTAGTAATGTCCACCAATACATCGCTGAGCACTACACCGAGTTCGATATTTCAGGGCCTAATGACGGCAACGACATCCTGTCGGGCGGTAACGGTAACGACATCCTGTTCGGTCAGGGCGGCAATGACATCCTCGATGGCGGCAAAGGCAATGACATCCTGTTGGGTGGCTCAGGCAACGACACCCTCATCGGCGGCCCGGGTGACGACATCCTGATCGGCGGCAGCGGTGCCGATACCTTCGTCTGGAAGGCCGGCGATTATGGCAATGACGTCATCAAGGACTTCAACCGCTCCGAAGGTGACCGCATCGACCTCAAGGACCTGTTGCAAGGCGAGAAAGGCAGCATCATCGACAACTACCTCAAGCTGTCGACCGTGGAGGGCACCACGACGCTGCAGGTCAGCAGCGAAGGCAAGCTCAACACCGATGGCGGGCTGGCCAATGCTGACGTCACCATCAAGCTCGAAGGTGTGAACTGGTCCAACCAGACGATCAATTCGTTGATCAGCGGTGCCGACCCGACCATCATCATCCACAACAAAGACAGCTGACGGCCCATCACCGGGGCAACCGTAAAAGGTTGCCCCGGTATGCCTTGACCTGGCGCAACTGCCTGGGCAGGCCTTCCCGCCACGCACTCCCACAGCGCATACTTTCGCGCCGCATCCACGCGTACGGCGCTTTTTGCCTATGCTGCTGTCTACCCTGAAGGAATCCATGTGACGAGGGACATCGCCATGTTCTACGTGCAACGCGACGCCGCTGGCCAGTTGCAGCGAGTGGAAGCTGCTGCGTTCGACGAATTTACCGAAATGCTTCCGGCCGACCATGCCGACATCCAGGAATGGTTTGCCGATGACGTCGTGGAAAACAGCCTCAATCAGCTCAAGCAAAGCGACCTGGACATGATCCGGGTGCTTGAAGACCTGATCGATGTGCTGACCGCCAAAGGCGTGTTCAAGATCACCGATCTGCCACCTGGCGCCCAGGCCAAACTGCTCAACCGTTCGACGGCGCGCAAGGCGCTGAGCAGCCTCAACAACCTGATAGAGGAAGAAGAAGAGGGTGGCCTGATCTGACACCCAGCCCATGCACCGGCCGGACTATGGTTATGCTTTAAAGGTATTTAAAATATCTTTCTTATGACCTTATAGTTCACCCACTGCGTACCCGTCGACCAATCGATGCGCCGCACGACTCGAACCCACACGGGAGTCCCCCGTGCGTTTCCGATCGTCGCGCGTCATGAAGTCGCGCACTGCGTGGGAGTGAAACATGCCAGCCGCCTTGAACGCCCTGTCGCTCATCGATAGCGCGCCGTCACAACTTTTTGAAGTCCACCCGTTCGCCGGCGCCGTCGGCGCCGAAGTCATCGGCCTCGACCTATCCAGGCCGCTCAATGCCCAGGACTTCGCGCGTATTCATCGCGCTCACCTCGATCATCATGTTCTGGTTTTTCGCGATCAGCGCATCACGCCTGAGCAGCAGATCGCGTTCAGCCGCCGCTTTGGCGAACTGCAGATTCATGTGCTCAAGCAGTTCCTGCTTCTGGGGCACTCTGAAATCCTGATTGTTTCCAACATCATCGAGAACGGCCAGAACATCGGCCTGGGCGATGCGGGCAAGTTCTGGCACTCGGACCTCTCCTACAAGGCACTGCCCAGCTTGGGCTCGATGCTGCATGCCCAGGAACTCCCTGACGAGGGCGGGGACACGTTGTTCGCCGACATGCACAAGGCCTGGGACGCAGTACCCGCTGCGCTACGCACACTGGTAGCCGGGCGCAGTGCCGCTCATTCCTACACAGCCCGCTACGCCGAAACCCGATTCGAAGGCAATTGGCGCCCTGCACTGACAGCCGAGCAACTGGCTCAGGTGCAGGAAGTCATCCACCCCGTCGTGCGTACCCACCCCGAAACCGGTCGCCAGGCATTGTTCGTCAGTGAAGGGTTCACCACCCGCATCGTCGGGCTGCCGGAGGACGAAAGCCGGGATGTCCTGCAGCAGCTGTATGCCTTGAGCGTGCTGGAGCACAACGTCTACCGCCATCAATGGCAGCCCCACGACCTGGTGTTCTGGGATAACCGCTCCCTGATCCACCTGGCTGCCGGTTGCCCTGCACACCTGCGGCGCAAGCTCTACCGCACCACCATCCAGGGCGATGCCCCGTTCTGACGACAAGGATTCCATCATGCGCAAATCCATCAGCCGCCTGGCGGCAAGCATCGGGCTGGGCGCAAGCCTCGTTATTGGCAGCCTCGTGGCCCCCGCCGCCGCCCAGGCAGAAGGCAAGATTCGTATCGCCGAACAGTTCGGCATCGTCTACCTGCTGCTCAATGTGGTGCGTGACCAGCACCTGATCGAAAAGCACGGCAAGGCGCAAGGCATCGACATCGACGTCGAGTGGGCACAGCTTTCCGGTGGCTCGGCCATCAACGACGCATTGCTGTCCGGCTCGGTGGATATCGCAGGTGCTGGCGTAGGCCCGCTGCTCACCGTCTGGGATCGAACCCGAGGGCGACAGAACGTCAAGGCCGTGGCTTCGCTGGGCAACTTCCCGTATTACCTGGTCAGCAGCAATCCGGCTGTGAAGACCATTGCGGATCTTTCCGACAAGGACCGCATCGCCGTGCCGGCGGTGGGGGTGTCCGTGCAGTCGCGCTTGCTGCAATACGCCGCGGCGCAGCAATGGGGAGACGAGCAATACAACCGCCTGGACAAGTACACCCTGGCGGTTCCTCATCCTGATGCGACGGCCGCCTTGCTGGCAGGCGGTACCGAACTCAACGGGCACTTCTCAAACCCGCCGTTCCAGGATCAGGCGCTGGCCAACAAGAACGTGCACATCGTGCTCGACAGCTACGACTTGCTTGGGCCGAATTCGCCCACGCTGCTGTTTGCCACCGAAAAATTCCGCAAGGACAACCCCAAGACGTACAGAGCCTTCGTCGATGCCATCGCCGAAGCGGCCACGTTTGCCCAGAACGACAAGGCGGCAGCCGCCGATACCTACATCCGGGTGACCAACGCTAAGATCGACCGCGCAAGCCTCATCAAGCTGATCGACAACCCTCGGTACGAATTTACCGTCACGCCAAAGAACACCTACAAGCTCGCCGAATTTCTCTACAGGGTCGGCGCGATCAAGCACAAGCCAGCGTCGTGGAAGGATTATTTCTTCCAGGATGAACATCCGCTGCAGGGGAGCTGAGCCATGACTGCGCCATTGCCAGGCCACACGGTCAGCACCTTGAGCCATCCTATAGCACCGCCGTTGTTGAACGTGCAGGGCCTTACCCTTGAATACCGCACCCGGCAACGGGTGGTACGCGCTACCCATCAGGTCAGTTTCGAGGTGGATCAGGCTGATCGCTTCGTCCTGCTGGGGCCATCCGGTTGTGGCAAGTCAACCTTGCTCAAAGCCGTGGCCGGCTTCATCGAACCCCGTGAAGGACAGATCCTGCTTCAGGGGCAACCCGTCAGCGGCCCGGGACCGGACCGCATCGTGGTGTTCCAGGAATTCGACCAGTTGCCGCCTTGGAAGACAGTGAAGCACAACGTCATGTTTCCACTGTTGGTATCGGGCCAATTGAAGCGGGCCGATGCTGAAGAGCGGGCGCTTCACTACCTGGAGAAAGTCGGTCTTGCAGCCTTTGCCGATGCCTACCCGCATACGCTATCAGGCGGCATGAAAGCGCGCGTGGCGATTGCCAGGGCCTTGGCCACGCAGCCGAAGATATTGCTGATGGACGAACCGTTCGCCGCACTCGATGCACTTACCCGGCGCAAGATGCAGGAAGAGTTGCTGCTGCTGTGGGAGGAAGTACGCTTCACCTTGCTGTTCGTCACCCACTCCATCGAAGAGGCCTTGGTGGTGGGCAACCGCATCTTGCTGCTCACGCCTCACCCCGGCCGGGTACGCGCCGAGGTGCACAGCCACCAATATGACCTGGGCAGCCTGGGGGGCAGCGATTTCCAGGCCAGTGCCCGGCGCATACACCGTTTGCTGTTCGATGAAGCGGCCGACCCCGCTCAAGTCGATGACATTGGTTTCAACGACATCCGCATTGCCTACTGATCAGGAGCTTGAGCCATGACCACAACCCCTGTGCGCCAGGAATACGAGGTGCAGCTGGAGCCATTGCTCAGCGTGCCTGTGGAACGCGACCTGTCGTTGAGTCAGCGTCTCTGGCAGCACGGTTGGCTGCGCAAGGCCGTCATCCTGATAGTTATCGCATTGCTGTGGGAAGCCGTCGCCCGTTATCAGGACAACGACCTGCTGCTACCTACCTTCCTGCAGACAGCTGCCGCGCTGTGGGAGGGCCTGGTCAGTGGAGAGCTGCCGGCCAAGGTCGGCGTGTCGCTGGTGATCTTGCTCAAGGGCTACCTGCTAGGGATTATCCTGGCCTTTGGTCTCACCAGCCTGGCCGTCTCCACCCAGCTTGGGCGCGACCTGCTGAGCACCTTGACCTCGATGTTCAACCCCCTGCCTGCCATCGCCCTGTTGCCATTGGCCTTGCTGTGGTTCGGGCTAGGCGACAACAGCCTGATCTTCGTCCTGGTGCATTCGGTGCTCTGGGCCCTGGCGCTCAATACCTATGCAGGGTTCCAGGGTGTTTCCGACACCCTGCGCATGGCCGGGCGCAACTATGGCCTCAAAGGGCTACGGCTGGTGATGCACATCCTGGTGCCGGCGGCGTTGCCCTCGATTCTGTCCGGGCTCAAGATCGGCTGGGCGTTCGCCTGGCGCACGCTGATTGCCGCAGAACTGGTCTTTGGTGCCAGCAGCGGCAAAGGTGGCCTGGGTTGGTACATTTTTCAGAACCGCAACGAACTCTATACCGACAAGGTGTTCGCAGGCCTTGCGGTGGTCATCCTGATCGGGCTGCTGGTTGAGGGGCTAGTCTTCAACACCCTGGAGCGCCTGACGGTCAAGCGCTGGGGCATGCAGCGCTGAGCTTGCAAGCGCCGGCGTTGGCCGGTCGCATTGGCCAAGGCCAATGCGACCGGCCCTGGTCATGGTGTTAGATACTGGGCTGCGGCGTTGCTGAGAATCCTGCCGATCTCTTCGCGCAAATGCGCAGGCTGCTCGACCACCAGTTCGTCCCCACGGCTCAAAAGCCACCAGCGCAACGAGCTCCCGTCGCTCACCGTGGCCCGCAGCCGATGCCCCTGGTCATGGGCGGTCAACTGCATGTCGCTGCTCAGTGGAGCCTCTCTGAGCTGGCGCGCCAGGGGGTCACTGATGCGCGCCACCAATTCAATGCCTTCGCCCGGTGGCGCTTGCAGCGCTTCTCCTTTGAGATGCGCCAGCAGATCGGTGGTGCCGCGCAGCTCGCTCACAACGCCCGCGGCCCAGTGCCACCCGTAGGGAATGCTCTTGTCGTTGCGCTCCAGCGGGAAGATCAACGACAGGTCATTGAGGTCGCGCTCTACGGTTCGCTTGCTGACGGTAAAGCCCAGGTCTCGTAGCCGACAAGCCAGCTCGGAACTGGTGAGGCCTGGAGAACGGCCCGGTAGCTGGCGCAGCAGCGCCCACTGACGGCTGAGGGTGGCGCGAGTGGTGGCGAACGGCAAAAGGTAACGTCCTTGTCTAGGCTTGCCGCTCTAGGATGGCGGCACGCGAGGGGCATGGCAATTGGCCACGGACCGCTCAGATCAAGTAAGTGACGGTTGGTTGCCTGCCTCCGAATCGTTCGCGACAGGTTTTGACGTCCTGTTGCGCAGAATCACGCCTCATCACAGCCGAAGGTTGAGGTTGTGCGTCGTTCAATGAGGATGAACATGTCTGCTGTCGGCAATATCCATTCGCTGCTCGCCCGCCTGCTTCCGGCACAGGTGATCGTTCCGCCCGCTGTCGCCCGACGCCAGCGGCTGTTTGCAGGTGTCGGCATGCCCAGTCAACGGACGATGCTGGTCAGCCGTCTGGACGAAGCCAGTGACCTGCAAGCGGTCTACCAGGATCTGCGCCTGCAAGCCCTGCAGGGGAACGTGGCAGCGCTGAACGACCTGGGTTGGATCTGGCTCAATGGCAAGTACTGGCGTGCTGATACGGTGTTGGCCGGGCACCTTCTGCGCATGGCGGCATTGCAGGGCAGTGCCGTGGCCTGGTTCAACCTGGGGCAGCAGCACTACTTCGGCAAAGGTGTGGATCGTTCCTACACGCAGGCCGCCGAATGCTACCGCCAGGCGTTCGAGCGAGGCATGTCGCATGCGGCCGCTGCGCTGGGAGACTTGTACGAAGAAGAAGTGTGCGATGGCCGTATGCAATGGCAGGTCGATCCGCAGCTGGCCTACCGATGGTTCCTGCAGGGTGCCGAACAGGGTGAAGCACGCTGTCGTTTCGAGGTTGGCTACCGGCTGATTCACGGCCTGCATGTGCAACCGGAGCTCAAGCCGGCATTGTACTGGCTCGAACTGGCGGCCGCTGCGGGTGTGGTGCAGGCGGCAGAAGAACTGGCCGTGCACTTCAGTCGACGCGATCAGGAGCGCTATCAGCAATGGCGCGATCGCGCCGTGCAGATGGGCAGTACCTTGGCCCTGACCATGAAGCTGGAAGATCAGGTTCAGCCTTGAAGTAATAGAGTGGGTAGCGGTTGGCCTGGCCGTGTGAACAAGATTTCATGCAGGCGCTTCGTCGCCCCCGGTTGACGGAAGGGGGAGCATCAGGCGTATATTGATAGTTAGCAAACTATGAATATATGTGATTCCCATGTCCCTTGATCTTCTGCGTCTTCAGGTCAGCAGTGGCCTGGTCGTTGCCGCTCGGCACTGGCGCCGCATCTGCCACATGGCACTGACCGGCTACGGCATTTCCGAAGCCTGTGCCGCGCCACTGCTGATGATCGTGCGCCTGGGCGATGGCGTGCACCAGGTGGCGGTCGCCCAGGCGGCCGGGCTGGAAAGCCCGTCCCTGGTGCGCTTGCTCGACCAGCTGTGCAGGGCCGGGTTGGTGTTGCGTAGCGAAGATCCGATGGACAGGCGCGCCAAGGCCCTGAGCCTTACGGCTGAAGGGCGCGTGCTGGCCGAGGCCATCGAGGCGGAGCTGGTGAGGGTGCGCGGTGATGTGCTGAGTCGGCTCGATCCAGAAGACCTGCAGGCCACGCTGCGTGTACTGCGCGCATTCGAAGCAGCCGGGCTGGGCAGCACGGGCGGGGTCGCATGAACGGCTTCTTCAGCTCGGTGCCACCGGCGCGCGATTGGTTCTACGGCGTGCGCACATTCGCCGCCTCCATGATCGCGCTATATATCGCCCTGCTCATGCAGTTGCCGCGCCCGTACTGGGCCATGGCGACCGTCTACATCGTTTCCAGCCCCTTCCTGGGGCCTACCAGCTCCAAGGCGTTGTACCGCGCCCTGGGCACCTTGCTGGGCGCCGCTGGGGCAGTGCTGCTGGTACCGCCCCTGGTGCAGTCGCCGCTGCTGCTGAGCATCGCAGTGGCCCTGTGGACGGGGACGTTGCTGTTCCTCTCGCTGAATGTGCGCACGGCCAACAACTACGTGTTCATGCTGGCCGGGTATACCTTGCCGATGATCGCCCTGGCAGTGGTCGATAACCCATTGGCCGTGTTCGACGTGGCTTCCTCGCGGGCCCAGGAAATCTGCCTGGGGATCGTCTGCGCAGCCGTAGTCGGGGCCATTTTCTGGCCACGACGGCTGGCGCCTGTGGTGGTAGGGGCGACAGGCAACTGGTTCAACGATGCCATTCGCTACAGCGACAGCTATCTTGCCCGGCAGCAGAGCACGGTCGATGTCGGTGGCATGCGCGGGGCGATGGTGGCGACCTTCAACTCACTGGAGTTGATGATCGGCCAGCTCGGCCATGAAGGTACCGGCCCCCATACCTTGCAAAACGCCCGCGAGCTACGTGGGCGCATGATCCACCTGCTGCCGGTCATCGACGCGCTGGACGATGCATTGGCGGCCTTGCAAGGGCGCGCTGCGCAGCAATTTGAACACATCCTGCCTGTGCTCGATGCTGCACGTGAATGGCTCAAGGGCACCGCAGACAGCCCCTCTGTCCAGCGGTGGGCAGCTCTGCATCAAAGGATCGACGATCTGCGCCCGGATGCGGCTGCACTGGACCAACGGGCCGAGCTGTTGCTGTCCAACGCGCTCTATCGGCTCACCGAATGGGTAGACCTGTGGCAGGACTGCTGTACCTTGCAGCATGCTCTGCGTACCGACGACGCCACCCCCTGGCGCGCCGTTTACCGGCACTGGCGCCTGGCACGCTTGCGGCCATTCTTCGACCGGGGCCTGATGCTCTACTCGGTCACCTCCACCGTCCTGGCCATCATCGTTGCCTGCGGCCTGTGGATCGGCCTGGGCTGGAATGATGGCGCCAGTGCGGTGATCCTGGCGGCCGTCTCATGCAGCTTCTTCGCGGCGATGGACGACCCGGCCCCACAGATCTACCGTTTTTTCTTCTGGACCCTGCTGTCGGTCATTTTCTCGAGCCTGTATTTGTTCCTCGTGCTGCCCAACCTGCATGACTTCCCGATGCTGGTACTGGCCTTCGCCGTGCCTTTCATCTGCATCGGCACGTTGACAGTACAGCCACGCTTTTACTTAGGGACATTGCTGACCATCGTCAACACCTCGACCTTCATCAGCATCCAGGGTGCCTACGACGCCGATTTCTTCACCTTCCTCAATTCCAACCTCGCCGGCCCGGTTGGCCTGCTCTTCGCGTTCATCTGGACCCTGGTCATGCGCCCCTTCGGTGTGGAGCTGGCTGCCAAGCGCATGACCCGTTTCGCCTGGCGCGACATCGTCGAGGTGACCGAGCACGCAACCTTGGCCGAGCATCGCAAGGTGGGTGTAAAAATGCTCGATCGCCTGATGCAGCATTTACCTCGCCTGTCGCAAACCGGCCAGGACAGCAGCGTGGCGCTACGGGACTTGCGTGTTGGGCTGAACCTGCTCGACTTGTTGGCGTACATGCCGCGTGCCGGTCAGGTCGCCCGTGAACGACTGGCCCTGGTGATCGCTGAAGTGGGTGCCCATTACGCGGCCTGCCTGCGCGCCGGTGAGCGGCTGCACGCGCCACCTGCACTCTTGCGCAACATGGAAAGGGCCCGGCTGGCGCTCAGTCTCGATGAGCCCTGCGAACGCCTCGACGCCCGCCCGCATTTGTTGCATGCGCTGGCTGGCCTGCGCCTGGCGCTGCTGCCAGGCGTCGAGGTCATGCTCGAGCCTGCGGAGCAACTGCAACTACCGTCTGGCCTGGATGGAGCACCCCTGTGATCGGTGAACTGGATATCAGTGGGGTATTCCTGCCCACGCTGCTGGTGATGATGATTGGAACCTACCTGCTGTTTCTGGGTGTCCACGCCGTACTGGTGCGTGTGCACTTCTATCGCCTGGTCTGGCACCGGGCATTGTTCAACGTTGCCCTCTACGCCGTGCTGCTCGGTGCGGTGGACCACTTCTGTCGAAGCCTGATGCTGCCATGAAAAAACCTTTGCTGACCCTGGGCCGTGTGGTCCTTACTCTGTTGGTCGTGACATTTGCCGCCGTACTCGTCTGGCAGATGGTTGTGTACTACCTGTTCGCACCCTGGACGCGCGATGGCCACATTCGCGCCGATGTGATCCAGATCGCCCCGGACGTATCCGGGTTGATCCAGAAGGTCGAGGTGCGCGACAACCAGACCGTCAAGCGTGGCGATGTGCTGTTCACCATCGACCAGGACCGTTTCACCCTGGCGCTGCGTCAGGCCAAGGCCACGCTCGGCGAGCGTCAGGAAACTTTGGCCCAGGCCTCGCGGGAGGTGAACCGTAATCGTAAGTTGGGCAACCTGGTCGCGGCCGAACAGCTCGAAGAAAGCCAGTCGCGCCAAGCGCGCGCCCGCTCGGCGGTCAGTGAGGCGCAGGTGGCTGTCGACAGTGCCCAGTTGAACCTGGATCGCTCGGTGGTGCGCAGCCCCGTGGACGGTTATCTCAACGATCGCGCGCCGCGCAACCATGAGTTCGTAACCGCCGGGCGACCGGTGCTGTCGGTGGTCGACAGTGCCTCTTATCACGTCGATGGCTACTTCGAGGAAACCAAGCTGGGGGGCATTCACATCGGGGACGTGGTGGATATTCGTGTGATGGGCGACAACACCCGCCTGCGCGGGCATGTGGAAAGCTTTGCAGCCGGCATCGAGGACCGCGACCGCAGCAGCGGCACCAACCTGCTGCCCAACGTCAACCCTGCCTTCAGCTGGGTGAGGCTGGCCCAGCGGATTCCGGTGCGGATCGCCTTTGACGAAGTCCCGCAGGATTTCCGCATGATTGCCGGGCGAACCGCCACCGTCTCGATCGTCGAGGACATGCACCCATGAAACGGCTGATGCTCGCAGGGCTATGCCTGTCGCTCGGCGCCTGCATGACGGTCGGGCCAGACTACGAGCTGCCCAAAGAAGCGGCAATCCAGCGCACTGACCTCAACGGCCCCCTGCGCCAAGATGCCGACAGCGTGGTGTCGGCACCGGTGCCGGAAGATTGGTGGCAGTTGTATCACGACCCGCGGTTGAACGCGCTGGTACGCCAGGCCCTGAGTGCCAATACCGAGTTGCGCGTGGCTGCGGCGAACATCGCCAAGGCCCGTGCGCAGGTCGACATCGCTGAATCTCAAGGAGGCTTCGACGGTGGGGTGAAGCTAGGTGCCCAGCGCCTGCAAGAGTCTGGGGAAGCTTTCTTGCAGCCCGAGAAGGTGCCTGTGGCGAACATCGGCGAGGCGATCATAAGCGCGTCCTACCAGTTCGACCTGTGGGGCACCTTCAAACGCGGTACGGAAGCTGCCAGGGCCAGTGCCGATGCGGTACAGGCCGCAGCGGACACGGCGCGGATCACGCTGGTGGCGGATGTGGTCAAGGCCTACACCCAGGTGTGCTCGGCCAACGAGGAATACCACATTGCCCGTGAGTCGCTCGATTTACAGGCGCAAAGCGTCAAGCTCAGCCAGCGCCTGCGCGATGCGGGGCGTGGTGATGAAACTCAGGTGACGCGGTCGCAAACCCAGTTCAAGTCTTTGGGCGCCGAGCTGCCGCGATTCAAGGCCGAACGTGAGACAGGCCTGTATACCCTGGCCGCATTGCTGGCGGTCCCCATGCAGAAGCTGCCAGCAGGAACTGCCGATTGCTCTGAACTGCCGCAGCTGACTCAGTTAGTGCCGGTGGGCGATGGCGCCGCGTTGCTCAAACGTCGCCCCGACGTACGCCAGGCAGAGCGCCAATTGGCGGCTGCCACCGCCAATATCGGTGTAGCGACCGGCGCGCTTTATCCACAGATCAGCATCGGCGCGCAGGTCGGGACCATCGGCATCCTGGACAACCTGGGCGAGCCTGCGACCAACCGCTGGGGCTTCGGCCCGCAGATCAGCTGGAGCATCCCCACCAACGGCACGCGGGCCCGCATTCGCATGGCTGAAGCGTCCACCCAGGCGGCCTTGGCGAATTTCGATGGTGTGGTACTCAATGCCATACGCGAAACCCAGACAAGGCTGGCTCAATACAGCGCACTGCTGGACCGGCGCGATGCACTGGCCGAGGCAGAGAAGTCTGCTCGGGAAGCGGCCGACCAGACGCACCGGTACTACCAGGCCGGGCGTGAGTCATTTCTGGCGGACTTGCAGGCGACGCGGACCTATACCGACATGCGTGCGCAGTTGGCGGCTGCGAACAGCCAGGTTGCAATGGGGCAGGTTGGCGTGTTTCTGGCGCTTGGAGGCGGTTGGAAGCGTCCCATGGAGCACTGAGGGGTAAATAGAGTCTGTGTAAAAGTATCGAGACAAGGGTCAGGCAAGGCGCGCGCAGCCGAGAAAACAGAGTTTACGGTTTGTGAATGAGTGTTCCGCGGCCAATGTACAGCAGGGGCTGCAGCGCAGCCCCAGTCAATCACAAGGTCAGGCCGGCTGGGGCGCTCTCAGAATGTTCTGCAGCAACTGAACACTTTCGACCGCGTCGTGACCCAGGCTGGTCAGGTAGCCCCCGTCGGGTTGATCGGTCAGGCCTTTTTCGTGCAGCCGCTGCGCGGCGGCGATGAGCGTCGGGGATGCGGTGTTGTGAATCTTGATGCCTTCCTGGCTGCTGTCGAGATTGAACAGTGCAAGCACTTCCAGTTCAGCGATCAGTTCGGGTGAAAAGGACATGGCGACTCCTGACTTCCAGACGAGGATAGCGGCACCGCGGGGGTGCCTGAATCTGGAGTGTAGCCGGGTTATTCGTCGTCGCCTTGATCCATCTCAGGAGGCAGTTCGGGTAGCGCGCGCAAGGCGTTTTCATACCACTGGCTGTCGAAGGCTCGGTCCTGCGCCAGCATGTTGTCGATCTCGAAGGCCAGCACGTGGGCCATCAGGTTGAGGATATCCTCGCGCTCATACCCGACCAGTGTCAGCTTGTTGAACGTAGCCTTCGCCGCAGCCGGCTCGCCGCTTTCAATTTGGTTTTCAATGGCCTGGGTCAGCGTGGCTTCGGCGAACGCTTCATCGTCATTGTCGATATCGGTGGGCTCGCTCATGGGATTACTCCTGTCGTGGGCGCTACAGTTTGCCACGTCCGTGGTGGCAATGCCTGGTCATTGACCGGGTGCATGACGCTGGTCAGCCGATGGCCAAAAGGGCTATAAAAGCCCTGCCATTCCCATACGGCCCGGAGGCTGTCGAACCATGCTCAAGCTCCACGGATTCCCTGTCAGCAACTACTACAACATGGTCAAATTGGCCTTGTTGGAAAAGGGCGCGCCTTTCGAAGAAGTCCTGTTCTTCAGCGGTCAGACGCCTCAGGTGCTGGAAGTCAGCCCACGGGGCAAGGTGCCGGTACTGCAGACCGAGCACGGCTTTCTCAGCGAAACCACGGTGATCCTCGACTACATCGAGCAGACCCAGGGCGGCAAGGCGCTGCTTCCCGCTGATCCGTACGCAAAGGCGAAGGTGCATGAGTTGGTCAAGGAGATCGAGCTGTACATCGAGCTCCCTGCGCGTACATGCTACGCCGAAGCATTCTTTGGCATGCCCGTGGAACCCTTGGTCAAGGAAAAGGCGCGCACCGAGCTTCTGGCAGGTTTCGCCACGCTCAAGCGCAACGGGCGTTTTGCACCTTACGTGGCAGGCGAGCAATTGACCCTGGCCGACCTGATGTTCTGCTTCTCGGTCGACCTGGCATGCGCCGTAGGCAAGAAAGTGCTCAACATCGACTTCCTTGAAGATTTCCCTCAGGCCAAGGCATTGCTCGAACTAATGGGGCAGAACCCCCACATGGCGAAAATCGTCGCAGACAAGGAAGCGGCAATGCCGTCCTTCCTGGAAATGATGCGCAACAGGCGCTGAGGCGGCGGGCTAGTCCGACCAGATGGGGGCTTGTGTTACAGCCCCTAACAATCTGAATATTTTTGGCAAAGCGACGGGGCAGGGTAGCCCCCGCCCCGTCACTCAGCGCCGTTAGCGTGCGGCCAGCAACGCCTTGCCGCGCGCCACCGCTGCACGTACCTGCGCCGGTGCCGTACCACCGATGTGATCACGGGCATTTACCGAGCCTTCCAGCGTAAGGACGGCGAATACGTCCTGTTCGATCTGGTCACTGAATTGACGGAGCTCTTCCAGGCTCATCTCTGCCAGGTCCTTGCCGCTATCGACCCCGTACTTCACCGCGTGGCCCACGATTTCGTGACAGTCACGGAACGGCAGGCCACGGCGCACCAGGTAGTCGGCTAGGTCCGTTGCGGTCGAGAACCCGCGCAAGGCGGCCTCGCGCATGATGGCATGCTTGGGTTTGATGGCCGGGATCATGTCGGCGAAGGCACGCAGCGAATCGCGCAGCGTGTCTGCGGCATCGAACAGCGGTTCCTTGTCTTCCTGGTTGTCCTTGTTGTAGGCCAGCGGCTGGCCTTTCATCAGGGTCAGCAAACCAGTCAGTGCACCGAAGACGCGCCCGCTCTTGCCACGCACCAGCTCGGGCACGTCCGGGTTCTTTTTCTGCGGCATGATCGAGCTGCCGGTGCAGAATCGGTCGGGCAGGTCAATGAACTGGAACTGGGCACTGGTCCACAGCACCAGTTCTTCGGAGAAGCGCGAGAGGTGCATCATCGCCACACTGGCGGCGGCGCAGAATTCAATGGCGAAGTCACGGTCCGACACGCCGTCCAGGGAGTTGCCTGCCACGGCTTCGAAGCCCAGCAGCTTGCAGGTCAGCTCACGGTCGATGGGGTAGGTCGTGCCGGCCAGCGCAGCACTGCCCAATGGCATCCGGTTGGTACGCTTGCGGCAGTCGACCAGGCGTTCATGGTCGCGGCTGAGCATTTCGAACCAGGCCAGCAGGTGGTGGCCGAAGGTCACCGGCTGCGCCGTCTGCAGGTGCGTGAAGCCAGGCATGATGGTTTCGGCTTCGCGTTCGGCCTGTTCCAGCAGCCCTTCTTGCAGGCGGGTGATTTCGGCCAGAATCAGGTCGATTTCGTCACGCAGCCACAGGCGAATGTCGGTCGCGACCTGGTCATTGCGGCTACGGCCGGTGTGCAGTTTCTTGCCGGTGATACCAATGCGGTCGGTCAGGCGCGCTTCGATGTTCATGTGCACGTCTTCCAGGTCGACGCGCCAGTCGAAGGTGCCAGCCTCGATTTCGCCCTGGATGGTCTTGAGCCCATCGATGATGGTGTCGCGCTCGGCATCGCTGAGCACACCGACTTGCGCCAGCATGGTGGCATGAGCGATGGAGCCCATGATGTCGTGGCGGTACAGGCGCTTGTCGAAATCGACCGAGGCCGTGAAACGGGCGACGAAGGCGTCTACGGGTTCACTGAAGCGGCCGCCCCAGGACTGATTGGTCTTGTCAGTGCTCATGGTTTCACTCATTGCAGGCGTGAACGAAAAATTGCCGCGATGATAACAGGGTTAGGCCCAGTGCCGCAGGGCGCCTGCAGGGTGGGCGCGAGGAAAAGGCATAGCGCGGTGTAGGCAACGGAGATTTTACGGATTGAACGGCAGTGTTCCATGGACCGTCTACAGTTTCACAGAGGCGGGCAGCTAATCTGCCAGCCACAGTGAATCTTTGGCTATCGCACCGGTCTAGAGCGTGACACGCAGCGTCGCTTCAAACACAGCTGTCTACGCTTTTAACCGTGCGAGACTCACTCAGGAATCCAGCGCAATTATGAATGTCCTGATCGTTGATGACGAACCCCAAGGCCGCGAGCGCCTAAGCCGAATGTTCGGTGAACTCGAGGGTTATACCGTGCTGGAGCCAAGTGCCACCAATGGTGAAGAGGCCCTTGCGCTGATCGAAAGCCTGAAACCCGACATTGTCCTGTTGGATATCGGAATGCCTGGCCTCGATGGTCTGCAGGTCGCCGCCCGACTGTGCGAGCGAGAGGCGCCGCCTGCGCTCGTGTTCTGTACCGGTGATGACGAGTATGGAGAAGATGCCTTCAAGGAAACCCCCCTCAGCTACGTGACCAAGCCTGTTCACGTGCAGGCGCTTCGCGATGCACTGCGCAGGGCCGACCGGCCGAACCGCAGCCAGCTGGCCGCGCTCACGCGTCCAGGCCACGAGGGCAGTGGTCCCCGCAGCCACATCAGCGCTAGAACCCGCAAGGGCATCGAGCTGATCCCTATCGCTCAGATCATCTATTTCATTGCCGATCACAAGTACGTGACCCTGCGTCATGAAACGGGCGAAGTGTTGCTCGACGAGCCGCTCAAGGCGCTTGAGGATGAATTTGGCGACCGTTTTGTGCGTATCCACCGCAATGCACTGGTTGCGCGGGAGCGGATCGAACGCCTGCAACGTACACCGCTGGGGCATTTCCAACTGTACCTTCAAGGGCTCGACGGTGATGCCCTGACCGTGAGCCGGCGCCATGTAGCAGGCATGCGCAAGATGATGCAGACCCTCTGAACGCCTGAGCCAGTGACGCGCCAGCACTCATGACAGCCGCACGGGGGCGTCCCGCTGGGCCTGTCATTGGCAGCTTCGGCCATGCTGTTGATCCGTATCTGCTAGTGCCGCCGGTGATGCTGTTATCATCGGCAGCATTTCTCTGGTTCGGGGCGTTACATGTCCACTCGCGAAATCCGTATTGCCACCCGTAAAAGTGCCCTGGCCCTGTGGCAGGCCGAATACGTCAAGGCGCGCCTGGAACAGGCCCACCCTGGCCTGAAAGTCTCCCTGGTGCCCATGGTCAGTCGGGGTGACAAGCTGCTTGATGCACCCTTGGCCAAGATCGGCGGCAAAGGGCTGTTCGTCAAGGAACTGGAAACCGCTCTGCTCGAGCACGAAGCCGACATTGCCGTGCACTCGATGAAAGACGTCCCCATGGACTTTCCCGAGGGCCTTGGCCTGTATTGCATCTGCGAGCGTGAAGATCCGCGCGATGCCTTCGTGTCCAACCGGTTCGACAGCCTCCAGTCGTTGCCCGCCGGCAGCATCGTCGGAACCTCGAGCCTGCGTCGACAGACCCAACTGCTGGCCCGTCGTCCCGACTTGCAAATCCGCTTTCTGCGCGGCAACGTCAATACACGCCTGGCCAAGCTCGACGCGGGTGACTACGACGCCATCATCCTGGCGGCAGCGGGGCTCATCCGCCTGGGCTTCGAAGCGCGAATCACCGACAGCATCAGCGTCGACGATAGCCTTCCTGCCGGGGGGCAAGGCGCCGTCGGCATCGAGTGCCGCAGCGCCGACGCAGAGATCCACGCGCTCCTTGCGCCTTTGCATCATCTCGATACGGCCGATCGTGTGGTAGCCGAGCGCGCCTTGAACAAGCGCCTCAACGGCGGTTGCCAAGTGCCGATCGCCTGTTATGCCGTGCTCGAACAAGACCAGCTGTGGCTTCGCGGCCTGGTAGGGCATCCAGACGGCGGTACCCTGTTGGTCGCCCAGGCCAGGGCGCCTCGTCTGCAAGCCGAAGCACTCGGTATGCAGGTGGCCGAAGACCTGCTCAACCAGGGGGCTGAGGCCATTCTCAAGGAAGTCTACGGCGAGGCAGGGCATTCGTGAGCCCTTGGCGCCTGCTGTTGACCCGACCCGCCGAGGAGTGTGCAGCGCTTGCCCACACACTGGGCGAAGCCGGCATAGCCAGCAGCTGCATGCCTTTGCTTGCAATCGAACCTGTCATGCTGCAGCGGCCGCAGTTGGAATTGCTCAAGGAACTGTCCACTTACCAGGGGTTCATCGTGGTCAGTAAACCGGCCGCCAGGCTGCTGCTGGCGGCAGCGGAGCAGCGGCAGCTATCCCTACCGCCCCAGGGTTGGTTCACGGTAGGCGCGGCTACAGCTGCGGTGCTGCAGGATGCACAGCTTGATGTCAGCTTCCCCGCAGGCGGGGACGACAGTGAAGCCCTGCTCGAATTGCCTGCGCTGCAACAGGTACTGGCGAACCCAGCGCCGCGCATCTTGATCGTGCGGGGTGTCGGAGGTCGCGAACTGCTGGCAGAGCGTCTTGCTCAGCTAGGTGCTACCGTCGATTATCTGGAACTGTATCGCCGCAACCTGCCGCCCTACCCTGCAGGCTACCTGTTGCATCGCATCGAAGCGGAACGCCTTAATGGCCTGGTGGTCAGCAGTGGACAGGGTTTCGAACACTTGCAGCAACTGGCTGGTAGCCAATGGCCGCAGCTGGCACGCTTGCCGGTGTTCGTACCGAGCCCGCGGGTCGCCGAACAGGCCCGGGCCGCAGGTGCCCAACACGTTGTGGATTGCCGTGGCGCCAGCGCCACGGCCTTGCTGGCAGCCGTGCAGCGCAGCGCTGCACCTGCCGACCCAGGCGCCAAGCTCTAAGGCGGCGCGCCCCCATGCAAAGGATGGATACGTGAGCGAGACTGTCTTGTCCAACAAGGATCAAACATCGGCACAGGCGCCGACGGAGCCTGTCACCCCAGTGCCCGCCAAGCGCTCCGGCAATGGCTTGGCCGCGCTGGCCCTGTTGTTGGGCGCTGCCGGCATCGCTATCGGTGGTTGGGGCGCTTGGCAAGTGCACCAACTGCAAGGCAGCGAGTTCGATCAGGGCCAGCACCTGGAGGCGCTGAACCAGCGTGCCGAGGCACTTCAGCAGCGCGAACAGAAAATCAGCGCGCAGTTGGCAGGTCTGCCGGCAGCCAGCGAGCTTGAAGACCGCCGTCGCCTGGTGGCGCAGCTCCAAGGCGATCAACAGCGTCTGAGTCAGCGGCTTGAGACCGTACTTGGTGAAAGCCGCAAGGAATGGCGCCTGGCCGAAGCCGAACACCTGTTGCGCCTGGCGACCCTGAGGCTGTCGGCCTTGCAGGACATCACCAGCGCCAAGGCACTGGTCGAAGGCGCGGACGAGATTTTGCGCGAGCAAAGCGACCCTGGCGCCTTCGCCGCGCGCGAGCAACTGGCCCGCAGCCTCGCCACCCTCAACAATACCCAGCAACCTGACCGCACCGGCCTGTTCCTGAAATTGGCGGCCCAGCGTGAGCTCGTTCAGCAACTGAGCGCCCAGTCGCCCGAATTCGACAATGACGCCAATGCCATGGGTGCGCTGACCAGTGACGGCGATAGCGCCAGTCGCCTGGCCAAATGGTGGTCGGAAATATCCAAGTATTTCCAGATTGAATTCAATGCCGACGAGAATGTGAAACCGTTGCTCGCCGGTCAGCAGCTCAACCAGCTGCGCCTGGCGCTGAGCCTTACGCTGGAGCAGGCGCAATGGGCAGCGCTCAACGGTGATGCGAAGGTCTATGCACAGGCATTGGATGATGCACGCAGCGTGCTGCTGGCCAACTTCAACGCCGACAACCCGCAGAGCAAAGCCATGCTCGACAGCCTCAACGCACTGGCCAAGCAACCCGTTTCGGTCGTGACCCCTGATCTCAGTGAAAGCCTTGCCTCCGTTCAGGCCTATATCCAGCGCCGGCATCTGCCTGCCGAGGACAAGGGAGACAAGCCATGAAGCGTGTCTACCTGTTGGCGGTATTGGCCATTGTGGTGGCGGCGGCCCTCGGCGTGGCCGTTGCCAAGCACAGCGGCTACGTGATGATTTCCTATGGCAGCTTCCGTTACCAGTCCGGGCTTTGGGCCGCGCTGTTGGGGCTGCTGGCCGTCATCCTGGCGCTGCTGGTGTTGCGTTTTCTGGTCGGCCTGGTTCTGGCGTCCGGCGGGGCGGTCAACCCCTGGTCCCGGCGCAACCGCAGCCGGCGTAACCGCGTTGCCATCGAACAGGGCCAGCTGGACTTGGCAGAAGGGCGCTGGGCCAGCGCCCAGCGTCATCTGCACAGGGCCGCAGAGGCTGAACGTCAACCGCTGATGTATTACCTTGGCGCCGCCAAGGCCGCCAACGAGCAGGGCCGTGTCGAGGAAAGCGACGGTCTGCTGGAGCGTGCGCTGGAGCGGCAACCTCAGGCGGAGCTTGCCGTAGCCCTGACCCATGCCCAACTGCAAATGGACCGTGGCGACAACGACGGGGCGCTTCAGACGTTGCTGGCCATGCAGGAGCGCCATCCGCACAACACTCAGGTACTGCGTTTGTTGCAACGCTTGCAGCTCGAGCGCGGCGACTGGCCTGCGCTCATTCGCCTGATGCCGGACCTGCGCAAGAACAAGGTGCTGCCCGCTACCGAGCTTGCCACGCTCGAACGTCGTGCCTGGGGGCAAAACCTGAGCCTGGCACAGACCCGGGGCGAAGATGCGCAAACGGCTCGCCAAGCCTTGGAGCGTGCCTGGCAGCAATTGACCTCCGCCCAGCGTCAGGAGCCGCAACTGGTCCTGGCCTATGCCGAACAACTGCGCCAGCTCGGCGCCCAGGGCGAGGCCGAGCAGGTGTTGCGTACGGCGCTCAAGCGCAGCTACGAAAGCCATCTTGCCCGGCTGTACGGTCTGGTGCGCGGTGAAGATCCCGCGCGCCAGCTGCAGACCGCCGAAGCTTGGCTCAAGGACCATCCCCAGGATGCCAGTCTGCTGCTGACGCTGGGTCGACTCAGCTTGCAGAATCGGTTGTGGGGCAAGGCCCGTGACTACCTGGAAAGCAGCTTGCGCATGGAGCGCAACCCCGAAGCCTGCGCCGAGCTGGCGCGTCTACTCGCTGGCCTTGGCGAAACCGAACGCAGCAATCAGCTTTTCCAGGAAGGGCTTGGTTTGCTCGATGAGCGTTTGCTCGCGCTGCCTTTGCCGGAGACGGTTCGCGCTTGACCTGACCCTGGCCCGCGGGAAGCCGCGGGCTTCATGGGCAGGTAATCTTTCGGTTTGGGGTGGAGAAATCCTGACGTATTTTCTTAAGGTGCGTCTTACACGGCAGTTGGATATTTCCTAGGCAACGCTGGGAATTGTCTCGACTGTTGTGCCTTGAAACAAAGGATGTGTTTCCTCTACCGTTTCAAGTCACGACCACCGATACCGGGACCCCCACTGCCCATGCTGCCGGCCCGCCTGCGTACTTTCTTCTTCCCTGCCTGCCTGGTGGCGCTCACCGCCCTGGTCACTGCATTCAAGCTGCAGGACGCGCTTGGGCTTTTGCCGTGCCTACTGTGCCTGACGCAACGGGTGCTGCTGGCAGGGTATGTCCTGGTGTGTCTAAGCGCGGTGCTGCATGGGCCGACACCTGAAGGTCAACGCCGCTATGCCCAGCTAGCGCTTGGCTTTGCTCTGGGTGGCGCTGCAGTAGCCGCAAGGCATGTCTGGTTGCAGGGGGTTGTTGTCGATGATCTGGTGTGCCCCGTCGCCATCGACCACAACGCCGGGCAGTACTGGACCGAGCTTGCCCGGCAACTGTTTTCCGGGGCCCCTGATTGCAATGCCATGACCTGGAGCTTCATGGACTTGACGCTACCCGAATGGAGCCTGATGGCTTTTGTGCTCCTGGCTGCGTTGGCGCTTGGCCATCTACTTGCAAGTCGCCTGCAGGCCTTGGTCACCCATGACCTCGAACAACGCTGAACCGCCGTACGACCGGTGGTGTTCAGGCGGTTTATTAAACACTTGTACGAAGTTATTACCCTGCGTACCTTGAAGGGCAGCTTGCGTGGGAATAATCTCCGAGCACGCATACCGAAAATCCAAGGTTTGATGCTGTCCTGCTGATTCTGTCTCGTGCCATAGCAGCGCTACGCGAGGAGCAGCGGCATCAGCCCACAGGGGAAGAGATCGCCATGCTCGATAGTTGTCAGAATGCACAGGAACGCTGGGGCGGGGTCAACACGCTGATCGACCGTTGGCTGAGCGAGCGCGAGCAACTGGTTCATGCCTATCGTTCTTTGCGCGATGCCAAGCCTGCCTTTGCAGACAAGGACACCAACGGCGACTTCTGTGCGTTGCTGGTGGACTACGTCTCGGCGTGGCATTTCGAAATCTGTGAACAACTGGTCAGCGAGGCCAAGGCATTCGGAGACACCCGAGCCCTTGACCTTGCAGGCGAGATCAGCCCACGCATCGATGACATTACCCAGATTGCACTGGCGTTCAACGACCACTGCGTCAAGGCTCAATGCAGGGACACCGAGCGCTTTGCCGAGAAGCTCGGCAAGCTTGGCAGCTTGTTGCATGAGCGCTTCGAGCTTGAAGACTGTCTGATCGAAGTGCTGCACAACGCGCACAAGGAAGAAGGCCTGGCGCCCGTCTGAGGGTCATTCAGTCCTTGGTTTGCAGCAACTGGATTTCAAAAACCAGCGGCGTGTAGGGTGCGATCAAATCACCCGCGCCGTCGGCGCCATAGGCCAGTGCGGACGGAATCACCAGTCGCCATTTTGCCCCCACCCGCATCTGCGGCAGCGCCACCTGCCAGCCCTCGATAACCGAGTCGAGGCTGAACCACTGCGGTTCACGGCTTTGGTCGAACACGTCCCCGCTGGGCAACCGCCCCACGTAATTAACCAGTACTTTGGCGCCTGCCTTGGGCTGCGGGCCATTGCCTGCTTGTAGCTCGCTGTACAGCACGCCTTGCATCAACTCACGCACACCAGCACGCGCCCGCTCATTGGCCATGAAACGTACCTCTGCGGCTTCAGGCGCCTGGGGCACAGCGTCTTGCTGCTGCGGTTGGTGCTGTTCGAGCAGCGCCTGCATGCGGGCCTGGCTCAACTTCAAGGGCTGTTGCTGGTACGACTGGCGCAAGCCCTCAATGAGCGCATCGAGCTGTAGCCCTGGCATTTCGTGTCGCAGCCGTTCACCCAGGCTGGCGCCCAGGCTGTAGGCAAGGTCCTGATCATCGGTGTTGGCCACGGCCAACATCGGCAGTAGGCAAAAACCTAGAACAATGGATCGAAGCATGACCAATTCCTACGGCGGTGGGTGGCGAAGTATGCCAGTGTCCAGGGCGGTGCGGGCTCGCCCGGTGCCGGGCACATGATGCATTCAGCAACGGCAGTTAGCGTCGGCGATGAGTTGTTGATTGCAGTGTTTGCGATGCGCTATGTACTCAGACGTTGATATGCAACAGTGTATGGATATTGCGGTCAAGATGCCCTAGCGGCCTGCGCAGCGGAAGCATAGTATGAGTCGCACTCTCATCAGTCAGGAGGTAAGTCATGTCGGCCAAGAAAAAGCCAGTCAGCACGCCGTTACACCTGCTTCAGCAACTTTCGGGTAGCTTGCTTGAACATTTGGAAGAGGCCTGCTCGCAAGCGCTGGCTGATGCAGAGAAGCTGTTGGCCAAGTTGGAAAAGCAGCGCGGCAAGGCCCAGGAAAAACTGCATAACGGTCGCTTGAAGTTGCAGGACGCAGCAACGGCGGGCAAAGCCAAGTCGCAAAACAAGGCCAAGAAGGCAGTTGCCGAGCTCGAAGCGCTGCTCGACTCGCTCAAGGACCGTCAGACCCAGACTCGCGGCTACATCCAGCAGCTAAAGCGCGATGCTCAGGACAGCCTGAAACTGGCCCAGGGCGTTGGCAAGGTGCGTGAAGCTGCCACCAAGGCCCTCGACCAACGTGCAGCCCAGGCTGCCGCCCCAGCCGCTACCAAGCCTGCTGCCAAGACCACAGCCGCCAAATCGTCCACCCAAGCTACCGGCAAGGCCAAACCAGCCGCGCGAACCGCAGCGACCAAGCCTGCGGCCAAGGCCGCCGACGCTAAATCCGTGGCAGCCAAACCCGCTGCAAGATCGGCCTCGAAGCCTACCGCGGCCAAGGCTGCCGCGAAGCCGGCCGCGGCCAAGTCCCCTGCCAAAGCAACGGCGGCCAAGTCTTCCGCGACCGAACCTAATGCAGCCCGTCCCCAGGCGGCTAAGGCTGCATCCAAGTCTGCATCAGGCGCTGCGGGCGCAAAAGCCACAAGCAAGCCCGCACCTGCCAAACCCTCCACCCGTGGCACCGCTACCAGAACGGCGACTCGCACTGCCAGCAGCCGCTCCGCGAGTGCCAAGCCGGCAACAGCTGCGCAAGAAAAAGCCCCATCGTCCGGCAACTCGGTGAGCCCTGCCACACCAGTATCCGATGCAAGTGCTGCTCAGTCGTCGTCCACCGACGCCTGATGCGCCAGTGCCGCCGCGCGCAATTGTTCAAGCGCGCGGTGATCTTGCAGCTGGCTCGGCACAAGCCCAGCCAGCCAGTCGCCCGTTTGTCCAGGTCTGCCAGCGGGCCACTGTGATGCACAGGCTTGCAAGCGCTCCAACAGCGCTCTTTCGGCCGAAAGCTCCAGCTTTTTGAGTTGCTCTCGAAGTTCAGCCAACGGTTGATCCTCTTTGGCTGATTCTCGCCATTGTTCGCGCAGGCTTCGCAAGGGCGATACCACATCCCGTTGCCAGGGCCCTGCACAGCCCTGCAATGCCTCGATGCGCAGTTGCTGCACCTCGATTGACCTGGCCTGCAGCCAGGTGGCGCACAATAGCAGGCATACATCGCTCCCTTGCCGTTGCAGGTCGAGGCAAGCCGCTTCCACACCGGGCCTGGCGTACAGGCTCAGGGCGTGATCCCACAAGTCGCTTTGCATGGTTCCACTCGCGCTATGGGCCGAGGAAGCTGGTAGACTCCGCGACCATCATGATCAGACTATCCAACCTCACTTTACAGCGTGGTCCTCAGCGCTTGCTAGATGGCGCCGAGATGACCCTGCACACCGGTCACAAGGCCGGCCTCATCGGTGCCAACGGTGCCGGCAAATCCAGCTTGTTCGCCTTGCTGCGCGGTGAGTTGTCGCCCGATGGCGGTGATTGCCACCTGCCGGCAGACTGGCGGATCGCACACATGCGCCAGGAGGTCGATACCCTTGACCGGGTGGCCGTGGACTATGTGCTCGACGGCGATGTGCGATTGCGCAGGGTGCAGGCTGCGTTGGCAGAGGCCGAACAGGCCCATGACGGTACGGCACTGGCCCGGCTGCACAGTGAGTTGGACAGTGCTGACGGTTATACCGCCGATGCGCGAGCGCGCAAGCTGCTGGCGGGGCTGGGCTTTACCAACGAGCAGATGGACCGCCGCGTCGGCGACTTCTCCGGTGGATGGCGGATGCGCCTGAACTTGGCCCAGGCATTGATGTGCCCCTCCGACCTGTTATTGCTCGACGAACCGACCAACCACTTGGACCTGGACGCCATCCTCTGGCTGGAAGACTGGCTCAAGGGCTACCCGGGCACGCTGTTGTTGATCTCCCACGACAGGGATTTCCTCGATGCCGTGGTCGATCACGTGCTGCATGTCGAACAACGTAAGCTGAACCTGTACAAGGGCGGCTACAGTGCCTTCGAGCGCACCCGTGCCGAACGCCTGGCCCAACAGCAGCAGGCCTACGAGAAGCAGCAGGCGCAGCGCGCGCACATGGAAAAATACATTGCGCGCTTCAAGGCCCAGGCCACCAAGGCGCGTCAGGCACAGAGCCGCATAAAGGCCCTGGAGCGCATGGAGGAGCTGTCAGCTGCTCACGTGGATTCGCCGTTCGATTTCGTGTTCCGCGAGTCGCAGAAAATCTCCAGCCCCCTGTTGAGCTTGTCCGAAGGGCGACTGGGTTACGGCGACAAGGCCATCCTCGAGAAGGTGAAGCTGCAGTTGGTGCCAGGTGCACGCATTGGCCTGCTAGGCCCCAACGGCGCAGGCAAGTCCACCTTGATCAAGAACCTTGCCGGTGAGCTTGAGCCGCTGTCCGGGCGCCTGGTGCGAGGTGAAAACCTCGCCGTCGGCTATTTTGCCCAGCATCAGCTCGACTCGTTGGACGACAAGGCCAGCCCCTTGCTGCACCTGCAGCGCATTGCCCCAACCGAGCGCGAGCAGACGCTGCGCGATTTCCTCGGTGGTTTCGATTTTCATGGCGATCGCGTAGACGAGCCGGTCGTGAATTTCTCAGGTGGCGAAAAGGCACGGCTTGCGCTGTCGCTCATCGCCTGGGAGCGGCCGAACCTGCTGCTGCTCGACGAACCCACCAACCACCTGGACCTGGAAATGCGCCTGGCCCTGACCATGGCCTTGCAGGAATTCGCAGGGGCAGTGGTAGTGGTGTCCCACGACCGGCACCTGCTCAAAAGCACCACTGATGACTTCTTGCTGGTCGCCGATGGCAAGGTCGAACCCTTCGACGGGGACCTCGATGACTATAGCCGCTGGCTCGTGGACTATCGTCAGCGCAACGCGCCGGTCAGTAGCGCAGTAACCAACCCCGACAAGACCGACAAGAAGGCCATGCGCCAGGCTGCGGCAGCATTGCGCCAACAATTGGCGCCGCACAAGAAGACCGCTGACAAGCTTGAAGCTGAACTCAACCAGGTGCATGCACAGTTGGCCGAGATCGAGGCTGCGTTGGGTGATGGTGGTCTCTACGAAGCTGCGCGCAAGGACGAGCTGCGTGAATTGCTGGCCCGGCAAACTGCGCTCAAGCAGCGTGAAGGTGACCTCGAAGACGCTTGGATGCAGGCATTGGAAACGCTTGAAGCCATGCAGGCCGAACTCGAAGCGCTCAGCTGACGCGCGCTCTGCGAGCTTTGCTACCTGCCCCTCGGAAGCAGAGCTGCAGAATCGTTCAAATTGCGCTGGTCATTTTTTCATCGGCACCTTAGCTTAATGTTTTGAAACATGTGCATGAGCGAGGTGTGGGATGTCGATGGAAGTGTGGTTGGGCTTTTTTGCCGCCTGCTGGGTAATCAGTCTGTCTCCCGGCGCGGGCGCTATCGCCTCGATGTCCAGCGGGCTGCAATACGGGTTCTGGCGCGGTTACTGGAATGCGCTGGGCTTGCAGATCGGCCTGGTGATGCAGATCGCAATCATTGCTGCAGGCGTCGGGGCCATCCTGGCTGCCTCGGCTACCGCCTTCCATGTGATCAAATGGTTCGGCGTCGCCTATCTGGTGTACTTGGCCTATAAGCAATGGCGCGCCCTGCCCATGGACATGAGCGATGAATCCGGTATACGACCCATCGGCAAACCGCTGAGCCTGGTGTTCCGGGGTTTTCTGGTGAACGTCAGCAACCCCAAGGCCCTGGTGTTCATGTTGGCGGTGCTGCCGCAGTTCATCAATCCCCATGCGCCTTTGCTGCCACAGTACATCGCCATCGCCGCGACCATGGTCGCCGTCGACATGCTGGTGATGGCGGGCTATACCGGGCTTGCAGCCCGCGTGCTGCGGGTGCTGCGCACACCCAGGCAGCAAAAGCGCCTCAACCGTACCTTTGCCGGGCTGTTCATCGGTGCGGCCACGTTCCTGGCCACCTTGCGCCGCGCGCCGCTGTGAATCCAGGGCAGGGGTGGCTGCGCCTTTTGGTTCACAGCCATCTGCTCAGGGCATTAGTGGGATTTATCGAGTCTTCTGCTTTGGCGCGCTGTCTATTTCCCAGGCACGATGATTGCGGTCATCCTGCCTGGGGCGCTGATGCCCACCCTTGAGCGCAAGCTCTCAAACAGGACTGGCGCTTACACCGAAGCGCATGCCGGCACTGCGGAGGAATCATGGACAAACCGACTCACCACTTTTCCGAATTGTTCAAGCAGCTTGGACTGGACGACGATCCGGTCGAGATCGAGCGCTTCATCACCACCCATTCGCCCCTCGACGATGATGTGAAGTTGGTCGATGCACCGTTCTGGAGTGAAGGCCAGCGTGCTTTTCTCAAGGAAAGCTACACTGCCGATGCCGACTGGATTCCCATGATCGACCAGTTGAACGAAGCACTTCATCCGGCCAAGAAATAAGTTACCCGCAGCGAAAGAAAGTAAGTGGCCGTGAGTCGCCCTAGTCAATGCGCCGTTACCGCCATTCAAGCGGCATAGGGTGTGGACCGTTCTGGACTCGGCTGACGGCCAGCCTTACCTGTGGCGCTTGCGGCCAAACGCGTTTCCAAGCGTTTCACTCACCGCGGATGTACTGCTCGAGCTGCAAGATCAGCCCTGCCTGCTCCGCAATGGTCTCCTTGACCAGGTCGCCAATCGACAACAGCCCCAACAGCTCACCGTTGCTCACCACCGGTAGATGGCGCAAATGCCGGTTGGTCATCAGGTTCATGCAGTACTCAAGGTTGTGCTTCGGCTCCACGGTGACCACCGGTGCGCTCATGATATCGCGCACCGGCGTGGCGGCCGACGAGCGTCCCTTGAGCACCAGCTTGCGCGCATAATCGCGTTCACTGACGATACCTACCACCTCGTTGCCTTCAACGACAGGCAATGCGCCGATGTTCATCTCGGCCAACAGTCTGAGGGCGTCGAGCACTGAGTCGTCCGGGCCGATGGTATACACGGTGTGGTGTTCGGACTTGCTCTTGAGGATTTGTTCGACGTTTTTCATGGCGGCCTCTGCGGGTGGAGGGGAACACTGGCGATGGTCATGCAAGCATCGACCACCCGGCGCCGTCCGGCAATGCAGGAAACGGCATCGAGGTGATTGAAAAACGTCATGAGCATGCAGAGGGCGTTTGCCTCAACCCTCTCGGGTGATCAGTCGTCGGTGACAGTCCTCGGGGCTCAACTGCCGGCCTGCACGGGATCGAACGATGATCGTCTCGATGGGCTCGTCCGTCACGTTATCCAGCATGATCGAATGGCACTCGCCTGGACCGTACAGGAAACGCTCTCCCCACTGGCGCATGCTGATGACAATGGGGAAGGCGGCCCGCCCCATCTCGGTCAGCACATACTCCTTGTAAGCGCTTCCATCCGAAGCAGGCCGGACCTCGAACACGCCCAATTCGACCATTGCCTTGAGCTTTACGGTGAGGATGTTCTTGGCGACACCAAGTCGCTTCTGAAAATCACTGAACCGCCGTACGTCGTCGAACGCTTCGCGGATGATCATCAATACCCATCGGTCCCCAATCGCTTCAAGGGTGCGCGCTACTGGGCATTCACTGCGCGCTAGCTGTTCCTGTTTGGCCATGTTTGTCCGTGAGCAGATGATGAAAAGCGCTAACCATATGGGAAAACGCTCGTGGTCAGTTGTTGCATTTTAAAACCTGTTTTGTTAAAAGTCGCTACAAGTGGTTTCTTTTCAAAACCAGGTACAGGGACGGAAGTGCATGCCGTACAGGCCAGACAGCCCGGACAAGCGCGCGGCGACAGCCGAAGCGTCTAGCAACGGTTACGGCACGGCGCGCTGCGACATACCGCGTAAGACCACACTCAGTCCTTCCCAAACCTTCCTCTTTGCCATCACCTGCGCAATGGCCGTGGCAAATGTCTACTTCGCCCAACCGCTGCTCGAGTCCATGGCCAGCAGCCTGGCGGTGCCTGCCAGCACCATCGGCATCGTCGTCACGGCCACCCAGGCAGGTTATGCGGTCGGTTTGCTGTTCATCGTGCCGCTGGGCGACTTGGTCAGCCAGAAAAAACTTATTCTCTGCCAAATGCTCCTTAGCGCCTTGGCCCTCTGTGCCGTAGGGCTGGCGCAGGCCTGGGCCGTGGTGCTGGGTGCCATGGTTTTGGTGGGATTGATGGCCGTGCTGGTGCAAGTGGTGGTGGCCTACGCTGCGGCACTGGCAAGCCCCGAGCAACGTGGCCAGGCTGTGGGGACTATGACCAGCGGCGTGGTCCTGGGGATCCTGCTTGCACGTTTCGTGTCTGGCGCGATGGCCGATCTGGCCGGGTGGCGCAGCGTGTATTTCGTGTCGGCAGCGCTGATGGCAGGGATGGCCTTGGTGTTGTGGCGCATGCTGCCCGCGCCTCCACGGGCTTCGGTCAGCGGCGGCTACTTTGCCTTGCTCCGTTCGGTGCTGCAGCTGTTTCTCAGCGAACGTACCCTGCGCGTGCGCGGGGTGTTCGCGTTGCTCATCTTCGCAGCCTTCAGCGTGCTCTGGACCTCCATGGTCCTGCCGCTCAGTGAGCCAGACCTTGCGCTTTCGCATACCCAAATCGGGCTATTTGGCCTTGCCGGCGTAGCAGGGGCCCTCGCCGCGGCGAGGGCCGGACGACTGGCAGACCGTGGCCTGGGCAATCGCACCACAGGCATTGCGCTGGTCTTGTTGACCCTGTCCTGGCTCCCGACGGCGTTCGTCCACAGCTCGCTGCTGGCAATGGTGCTGGGCGTGGTGATGCTCGACTTTGCGGTACAGGCCGTGCACGTCACCAACCAAAGCCTGATCTTCGCCGCACGACCAGACGCACAAAGCAGGCTCGTTGGCGCGTACATGTGCTTCTACTCGTTGGGCAGCGGGCTTGGCGCCATCGCGGCGACCTATACCTACGCCCAGGCGGGTTGGGTAGCCGTTTGCCTAGTGGGCGCATCAATCAGTGCCGCCGCCTTGATCTACTGGCTGTGGTTGATGTTCGAAACGCGCTGACGCAGGAGGGGGGCGGTCTAGTGGCGTCGAAACGTTGGTCTACGGCCGGTTTGGATATGCACTACCAGCTGGCGAAGGCGTACGAATGTGAAAGGTGCCACATTTCCAAGGCCCATACCTAAGGTGACCCGATAATGAAACCCTTGCATGGAGTGCTGGCTGTACTGGTGACATTGATATGGGGTATCAATTTCTCGGTGATCAAGCTGGGCTTGGCAGCGATCGATCCGCTCATTCTTGCCGGCTTGCGTTTCGGGCTGTGCGCGTTGCCCGCTATCTTCTTTGTCCGTAAACCCGACGTACCTCGGCGCTTCATCATCTTGTATGGCTTGGTTTTCGGGGTCGGGCTTTGGGGTATGGTGAACCTCGGCATTCAAGCCGGGTTGTCAGCGGGTGTCGCTTCGCTGGTATTACAGTTCAGCGCTTTTTTTACGCTGCTGCTAGGTGGAGTGGTTTTCAAGGAGGCACTGACCCGTTTTCAAGTGCTCGGTATGCTGATCGCCAGCACAGGCCTGCTGTGCATCATAAAGTTCAGCGGTGGATCGGTGACCTGGCCTGGTCTGGCGTTCGTGCTGGCCGGTGCTGCCTGCTGGAGTATCGCCAATACCATCGTCAAGAAGGCCCAAACCAACGACGTGTTCGGATTTCTGGTGTGGTCCAGCGCGGTCGCGCCGGTTCCTTTGTTCATACTGGATTATGCAGTGCATGGCGGCGCAGGCTATGGTGCGCTGTTGCGCCAGATGAACAGCACTGCTGTCTTTTCGCTTTTGTTTCAGGTCTATCCCAATACATTGTTCGCGTACTGGATCTGGAACTCTTTGCTCAGGACTTATCCCCTGTCTACGATTGCACCGCTGTCGCTGCTGGTGCCGATCTTCGGCCTGGTTGGGTCGGTTCTGGTGTTCGGTGAACGCTTGACGGCAGGCATAGCATTGGCTGCAACGTTGATCATGCTCGGTCTGGTTGTAGGGCTTTATGGTCGCCGGCTCGTCACCGCCTTGTTCGCACGCGTTCGCGCTGCATGACGATCCCAACGCGAAGGTCGGGTCGTCATGCACAAGCGGGCGGAGCCCAGGCTCAAGAAGGCAGATGCTTCAGAGCTTCGGCATCTGCCCAATCCGCGCCACCATTTCGCTAACCACCTGCAGGTCCAGCATGAACTGGTCCACGGTCTTGAACTCGTTGTCGTTATGCCCGGTGTACTTCACGCCGGGCATTGCCAGACCAAACTGCACGCCGTTGGGCAGGTCATGAACCGAGGTGGCCCCGGCGGACGTACCGAAGGTGTGCTCCATGCCCAGGTTTTCGCTGGCCACGGCCAGCAGTGCCTTGACCCACTCGCCTTCTGGGTTGCGGTACATCGGCTCATCCAGGCTGTAGTCGTAGGCGGGCGTGATATGGCTCTGCTGCGACCATTTGCCGAGCTTGTCGGCGATTTCATCCTTGATCGTTGCGACCGCCTTGCCCTTGGGAATGCGCAGGTTGATCGCCAGCTTCAAGCCTTTGTCATCCACACCGACGAAGGTTGGCGAGGCGGTAAGCGGCCCCATGAACGCATCGTCATAGGCGATGCCCAGCTTCTTGCCCAGGTAGTCCAGGCCCCAGTTGTCCGCCGCATAGCGGGCAGCATCGGTGAACTGGTTCTGCTTCAATGGCACCGTTTTGCCCACGCCATTGATGAAGTCCAGCATGCGCGCGACAGGGTTCACGCCCGATTCGGGTTCTGAGGAATGAGCTGACACACCGGTCACGGTGAGCACCACCTGCTTGCCATCGGGTTTGGCAGCGATGCTGAAGTCGCCACCGTTTTGCTTCACGTACTCGGCACCGGCCGTGTTCAGTCGCTGCGCCAGTGCGCTGGAGTCGTCGGTGAGCAAGGTCGCTACCGAGGTGGACGGGATCTGATTGGTAGCAAGCCCACCGGTGAGGTTGACGATTTCGGCCCCCTGGCCGCTGGCCGCACGCTTGGCAAAATTCGCCATTACGGTGCCGTAGCCTTTTTCCGCGATGACCACCGGGTAGCCGCCATCCAGGGCGAGGTTGTAGTCAGGCGTGGGGTTGCGCTCGAAGTAGTACGGGATGGCATCGCCGCTGGTTTCCTCGGTGGTGTCGATCAGCAGTTTGAATTGCCGCGCCAGGGGCAGGTTTTCATCCTTGGCGACCTTCAGGGCATACAGCGCTACGACGATGCCATTCTTGTCGTCCTCGGTACCACGGCCGTACATGCGATCACCGACCAGGGTCACCTTGAACGGGTCCAGGCGCGTGCCGTCGGCAAGCTTCCAGTTTTCCGGTGTGACAGGAACCACGTCGGCATGGGCATGGATACCGACCACTTCCTTGCCGCTTCCCAGGGAGATTTCGTAGACACGGTTGTCGACGTTGCGAAAAGCCAGGCCAAAGCCATCGGCCAGTGCCTTGATCTTGTCGGCGATCTTCAGGAACTCAGGGTTTTCATGCTGAGGTGTGCCCTCGACGGTGACCGTGGGAATGGCCACCAATTCGCGCAGCGTCTGGGTGGCGGCCTTGCCGTACTTGATGCGGGTGTAGAGCCCGAGCAGGCGATTGATCTCGTTCTGCTGCTCGGCGTCCAACGGCTTGCCGGCCAGGTAGGTGTCCAGGGTGGCGCCCAGGCCATCGGCCTGGTTCAGGTCGCTGCCTTTGAGCTTGCCGAGAAACTGCTTGAAGTCATGCGGATCGCTGCCGTCGAACGCCTTGACGATCGCCGCAGACTGCTGCTGGGTGAGGTTGGCCTGGGCAGGCAATGTGAACAAGCCGATGCTGGCCGCCAGCAGGGAAACAGAGGTGAGCTTTTTCAGGTGCATGAGTGTACGCATTCCTTCGCCAGTCATTGATGAGGCCCCGTCGTGCGGGAAGGCCCTCACGCTAACACCAATGACCTGTGGTACGGCAGTACCAGGCGTGTGACAGGGCGCACAAACGAAAAAGCCCCAGGCGTTGGCCTGGGGCTTTTCATGTATGGCGCACTCGGCGGGATTCGAACCCACGACCCCTGCCTTCGGAGGGCAGTACTCTATCCAGCTGAGCTACGAGTGCAACGCGCACGCATGATACCTATCTCGTTCGTCGGCGTCCATCGCCTTGATCTGTAGCCCTTTTTACCTGTTGCCGTGTTTCGCCTCCATGGTGCTGCTGCCTAGGGCTACAATTTTCGATTCGTGCTCGCCCAGGCCCGGCGGGCTGCATTACGCCAGGCCAGCGGGCCGATTTCAGATTAAGGTGTTCAACCGCTCGTTCTTTTTTTCGAACAGCCTATTGTCCAACACCCCAGCAGACGCTTAGCATTCGTTTGAGATTTCAAACGCTCGGAGCCCTGCGCTGGGCGCTTTCAACAATCAACAATTCGGGAAGCCGACATGCAGCTCAAAGACGCTCAGTTGTTCCGCCAGCAAGCCTTCATCAACGGTGAATGGCTGGATGCGGACAGCGGCCAGACTATCAATGTGACCAACCCTGCCACGGGCGAAGTCATTGGTACCGTGCCGAAGATGGGTACTGCGGAAACCCGCCGCGCCATCGAGGCAGCCGACAAGGCCCTGCCGGCCTGGCGTGCCCTGACTGCCAAGGAGCGCTCGACCAAGCTGCGTCGCTGGTTCGAACTGATGATCGAAAATCAGGACGACCTCGCTCGCCTGATGACCACCGAACAAGGCAAGCCGCTGGCTGAAGCCAAAGGCGAAATCGCCTATGCCGCTTCCTTCATCGAGTGGTTCGCCGAAGAAGCCAAGCGCGTCTATGGCGACACCATCCCGGGCCACCAGCCTGACAAGCGCCTGATCGTCATCAAGCAGCCGATTGGCGTCACTGCGGCCATCACCCCGTGGAACTTCCCGGCTGCCATGATCACCCGTAAAGCCGGCCCGGCCTTGGCCGCTGGCTGCACCATGGTGCTCAAGCCTGCCTCGCAGACGCCGTACTCCGCGCTGGCCCTGGTCGAACTGGCCAACCGTGCCGGTATTCCGGCGGGCGTGCTGAGCGTGGTCACCGGCAGTGCTGGCGAAGTCGGCGGCGAGCTGACCGGCAACGCCTTGGTGCGCAAACTCTCCTTCACTGGCTCCACCGAAATCGGTCGCCAGCTGATGCAGGAATGCGCCAAGGACATTAAGAAAGTATCCCTGGAGCTGGGTGGCAACGCCCCGTTCATCGTGTTCGACGACGCCGATCTGGATAAGGCAGTCGAAGGCGCGATCATCTCCAAGTACCGCAACAACGGCCAGACATGCGTCTGTGCCAACCGTATCTACGTGCAGGACGGCGTCTATGACGCGTTCGCGCAGAAGCTGGCCGCCGCTGTCGCCAAGCTCAAGATCGGTAACGGCCTGGAAGACGGCACCACCACTGGCCCGCTAATCGACGGCAAGGCCGTGGCCAAGGTGCAGGAGCACATCGAAGACGCAGTGAGCAAAGGCGCCAAGGTCCTGTCCGGCGGCAAGCTGATCGAAGGTAACTTCTTCGAGCCGACCATTCTGGTCGACGTGCCCAAGACCGCTGCCGTTGCCAAGGAAGAAACCTTCGGCCCGCTGGCGCCGCTGTTCCGCTTCAAAGACGAAGCCGAAGTCATCGCCATGTCTAACGACACCGAGTTTGGCCTGGCCTCCTACTTCTACGCCCGCGACATGAGCCGTGTGTTCCGTGTCGCCGAAGCGCTGGAATACGGCATGGTAGGCATCAACACCGGCCTGATTTCCAACGAAGTGGCGCCATTCGGCGGTATCAAGGCTTCTGGCCTGGGCCGCGAAGGCTCCAAGTACGGTATCGAGGATTACCTCGAAATCAAATACCTGTGCATCAGCGTCTGATCGCACGGTAAAGGCTTTACCTCTGCCAGCGGGGCGCGAGAGCGACGTTCCGCTGGCCTTTTTTACATTGCAGCACCTGGTGGCCAGGGCGCTCGCGGCAGTCGATCAACGAATACTGACTGTGGGCAACCCCAGCTACCCCCGAATAAAAGCGCCATGTTCAACGGCGCAATGAGGGCATTATGAGCAAGACCAACGAATCCTTGATGCAACGCCGTGTCGCCGCCGTTCCACGTGGCGTCGGTCAGATCCACCCGATTTTCGTTGAATCGGCCAAGAACTCCACCGTCATCGACGTCGAAGGCCGCGAACTGATCGACTTCGCTGGCGGTATCGCCGTGCTGAACACCGGGCACCTGCACCCAAAAGTGGTTGCAGCGGTGCAAGAGCAGCTCACCAAGGTCAGCCACACCTGCTTCCAGGTGCTGGCCTATGAGCCCTACGTAGAGCTGTGCGAAAAGATCAACAAGCTGGTGCCAGGTGACTTCGACAAGAAGACCCTGTTGGTATCCACCGGCTCCGAAGCGGTCGAGAACGCCGTCAAGATCGCCCGTGCCGCGACCGGCCGCGCTGGCGTGATCGCCTTCACCGGCGGCTACCACGGCCGTACCATGATGACACTGGGCCTGACCGGTAAAGTCGTGCCGTACTCCGCAGGCATGGGCCTGATGCCAGGTGGCGTCTTCCGTGCACTGTTCCCGAGCGAGCTGCATGGCGTCAGCGTTGACGATGCCATCGCTTCGGTCGAGCGCATCTTCAAGAACGATGCCGAGCCACGTGACATCGCCGCTATCATCCTCGAGCCCGTACAAGGCGAGGGCGGCTTCCTGCCAGCGCCTAAAGAGCTGATGAAGCGTCTGCGTGCCCTGTGTGACCAGCACGGTATCCTGCTGATTGCCGACGAAGTGCAGACCGGTGCAGGCCGTACTGGCACCTTCTTCGCCATGGAGCAGATGGGCGTTGCGCCTGACCTGACGACCTTCGCCAAGTCCATCGCTGGCGGCTTCCCGCTGGCCGGTGTGTGCGGCAAGGCTGAATACATGGACGCCATTGCACCGGGCGGCCTGGGCGGCACTTATGCCGGTTCGCCAATCGCCTGTGCTGCGGCCCTGGCCGTCATCGATGTATTCGAAGAAGAAAACCTGCTGGACCGCAGCAAGGCCGTGGGCGAGCGCCTGACTGCCGGCCTGCGTGAAATCCAGCAGAAGCACCCGATCATCGGTGACGTGCGTGGCCTGGGTTCGATGATTGCCGTCGAAGTCTTCGAGAAAGGCACTCATGCCCCTAACGCTGCAGCTGTCGCCCAGGTCGTTGCCAAGGCACGCGACAAGGGTCTGATCCTGCTGTCCTGCGGTACCTACGGCAACGTCCTGCGTATTCTGGTGCCGCTGACCGCCGAAGACGCCCTGCTGGACAAGGGCCTGGCCATCATCGAAGAGTGCTTCGCTGAACTCGCTTGATGTAGCTGGCTTTAAAAAAACCCGCTTCGGCGGGTTTTTTCATGTCAGCAATATACAGACGGCAGGCGGCGGCGATGCTCACCCCTGAACGATCTGGTTCTTGCCTTGGCGCTTGGCTTGATACATGGCTGCGTCGGCGCGGGCATACAAGCTGTTCAGGGTGTCATCGTCATCCAATAAACCCGTCAGACCCTGACTCACCGTCACGCTGTAGGTCTGGCCCTCCTGGCCGAAGCTCAGCCGCTGAACCTCCCGCTGCAACCGTTCGGCGATCTGTTCTGCCACTTTGGCCTTACAGCCCGGGAACACCGCGGCAAACTCTTCACCCCCGATCCGGCCGAACAGATCACCTCGGCGCAGTACGGTCCTGCCGCTGTGGGCGATACGCTGCAGCACCTGGTCGCCTTCCTGGTGGCCATAGCTGTCATTGATGTTCTTGAAATCGTCGATGTCCAGAAGCAGGAACGTCAGCGGTGTACCGTCTTCGCGTGCCTTGTCAAACGCCTGCTTGGCGCATTCGAAGAAGTGGCGACGGTTACTGCTCTGGGTCAGGACATCGGTAGTGGCCAGGCGCTGAAGCTCGCCCTCCAGTCGTTTCTTGTCGGTGATGTCTTCGGCAATGCCAACGATGGTTACCCGATCGTTACCTGGCTGCTGGCTGACGTAGCACTTGTCGCTTAACCAGCGCAGTTCGCCATCGCCATTGAGAATGCGGTATTCGCGGTGTTCCACGGAGCCTGTGGACAGTACCTGAGCCAGGCTCTGTTCGGCAAATTCAAGATCATCCGGATAGATGCTGTCGCGCCATACGTTGAAGTCGGCCATGACCCGGCAGACAGGGCGACCGAAGATGCGCTCGAATGCAGGGCTTACGTAGAGCACTTGCCGCGTTTCCCAATCGAAGGCCCACAGTACGGCGTTGACACTTTCGAGCAGCGAACTGAACAACTGCTCACGTTCGCTGAGGCGGGCGACTTCGCTTTGGGCATGCATCAGTGCCAGCAGGGTTTGAGCAGCGTCGGGGGGAGGAGTACCGGGCAGAATCTTGGGATTGTTCTTGGCCATGTGCACAGGGCGCGCTCGACGGGTAAAGGTGCGGCCACCTTCCGGCCGATGTGGGCAGTTCGAGTCGAAACAGAGCAGTGAAGTTCCTGAGCTTACGCCCCAGAACGGGGCGTATCGATCAACGGAGGTCAGGCAGCGGTCGGGCGCAGGGAATAGGTTTTCAACTGTGACGCAAAGTCGCGTAGGGCGTGGATGCCACTGGTCTCGGCCTCATGCACCCAATCCTTCATGGCGGCAAGCATGTCGTGGCCGTTGGCGCTAGTCCGCGCCCAGATCTGCTGCAGGGCCAGGCGTTTCTCGTAAATGGTCTTCAATGCCTGGCTGTGCGCCAGCATGGACTCGATACGGACATGGTGGCGATCCTCCAGCAAGCTGGTCTCGCGGGACAGCAGGCGCTTGGCGCGTCGGAAATGGTGGCTGACCGAGGCATCGACGCGGGCCAGTTCCTGTTTGACCAGCGGGCCGATCACAAGCTTGCGGTACTGGGCCATGATCTGGAAGCGGTTGTTCAGAATGGCCATGGCAGTGTCCATGTCCAGGCTGGCCTTGCCGGCAACGCGGTGGGCGATGGGGGCCACGCGCTGGACCTTGGCCAGCCGCAGCAGGCAGAACAGGCGAATCCACGCCCAGCCCATGTCGAATTCCCAGCGCCTGACCGAAAGTTTGGCCGAGTTGGGGTAGGTGTGGTGATTGTTGTGCAGCTCTTCGCCGCCAATGACGATGCCCCAAGGCACCAGGTTGGTCGCAGCGTCGCGGCATTCGAAATTGCGATAGCCCACGGCATGGCCCAGGCCATTGACTACCCCGGCTGCCCAGAAGGGAATCCACATCATCTGCACGGCCCAGATCGTGATGCCGGCGGTACCGAACAGCAGCAGGTCGATGAGCGCCATCAGCACGATACCGCCCAGCTTGTAGCGGGAGTAGAGGTTGCGTTCGACCCAGTCGTCCGGGCAGTTCTTGCCGTAGATGCGCAGGGTCTCAGGGTTGCGCGCCTCTTCGCGGTAGAGCTCGGCCCCTTTACGAAGCACCGTGCTCAAGCCCTTGTAGACTGGGCTGTGCGGGTCGTCCGGGGTTTCGCACTTGGCGTGGTGCTTGCGATGAACAGCGGTCCATTCACGGGTGTTCTGCGCCGTGGTGAGCCACAGCCAGAAGCGGAAGAAATGCTTGAGCCCGGAATTGAGCTCCAGCGCGCGATGCGCGGAATAGCGATGCAGGTAGACCGTGACGCTGACAATGGTCACATGGGTCATCAACAAAGTGATGCCGACCAGTTGCCAGGCCGACAAGTCGAGCAGGCCGTTGTACCACATAGGTAGAGATACCCTCGAAATTCAGGGGAAAGGTGCGATTATCCCTGGGTCGGGAAATAAAACCAGTCAAAGCTGACCACGCGATGTTTCAGCGGGGCGGCGGTGCCCGGCATGCCTTGGCGCGAGGCCTTTGCAAAGCGGCAACCGCACGTCGGGCAGCAGAAGCTTTATAATCCCCCAACACTTTCCATGGGCAATTCCACCCGACATGTCTGTTTCCGTTCGCGACGCCTTGCGCATGGCTGCGCTCTATGTGGTGCTCTCGATCCTCTGGCTGGTGCTGGCCGAGGTGGTGCTGCACAGCATGACTGAAGACCCCCTGGCCCTGACGGTGGGGCGCCAGATCAACGTCGTGGTCTGGGTGTTGCTCAGCGCCTTGCTGATCTACGTCTCGCGTGTGCGGCTGTTGAACTTCATCGGTGCCGGTGCGCGCCTGCGCGGCGAAGACCGTGAGCGCCTGCGCATGGCCGCCGCGGTGTTCGACTGCACCCTGGAAGGGGTCCTTGTGACCGACCGGCAGGGGGTGATCGTGCACGTCAACCGCGCGTTCATGCGCATCACCGGCTATCAGCAGGATGAGGTCATCGGCCAGCGCCCGAGCAAGTTCAAGTCGGGGCACCATGGTGCCGCGTTCTACCAGCAGATCTACGCGGCCCTGACCGAGACTGGGGAGTGGAGCGGCGAGATCTGGAACCGCCGCAAAAGCGGTGAAATCTATCCTCAATGGCAAACCATTCGCGCCATTCGCGACGACGAAGGCGAACTGAGCCATTACGTGGCGGTATTCAGTGACATCAGCGCCATCAAGCATTCGGAGCAGGAGCTGGCCTACCTGGCCCACCATGATCCCCTGACCGACCTGCCCAATCGCCTGTTATTCACCGACCGGGTCCAACAGGCGTTGGCTGCGGCCCAGGCCAAGAAGCGCGGTTGTGCGCTGCTGCTTCTGGATCTCGATCATTTCCAAAGCATCAACGACGGGCTGGGTCATACGATCGGCGATCAGTTGCTTAAGTTGGTGGGCGCCCGCCTGGGCGAAGTGGTGAGCAGCGGGGTCACCCTGGCGCGCCTGGGCGGCGACGAGTTCGGCGTCCTGGCCGAGCACTGCCAGGACCTGGGGCAGGCGGCAAAGCTGGCCCAGCGCATCATCGAACGCATGCGCGAGCCCTTCCTGTTCGAGGGCCATCGCTTGTTCATCAGCGTCAGCGCAGGCATCAGCCTGTTCCCAAGCGACGCCCTGAGTGCCGAGCAGTTGCTGCGCAATGCCGATTCGGCGCTGTACAAGGCCAAGACCAACGGTCGCGCCTGCTACGCCCTGTACACCGAGGAGCTGACAGCGCACGCCCAGTTGCGCGTGGAAACGGCCGGGGAATTGCGCCGCGCCCTCGAGCAGGATGAGCTATGCGTGTTCTATCAACCGGTGCAGGACCTGGCCTCGGGCAGCCAGGTGGGGGTCGAGGCGCTGGTCCGCTGGCAGCATCCCCAGCGGGGCCTGGTGGCACCGGGCGAATTCATTCCGATTGCCGAACGCACCGGTCTGATTGCCGAAATCGATGCCTGGGTGCTACGCCAGGCGTGCCTGCAGATGGTGCGCTGGCAGCAGGAAGGCCGCCCACTGGCATTCGTGGCCGTGAACATCTCGAGCCGGCTGTTTGGCCAGCATGAGTTGTACCGGCAGGTGGCCGATGTGCTGCATGAAACAGGCCTGGCGCCAGCGCTGCTTGAGCTGGAGGTCACGGAAAGTGCGGTGATGGAGGACCCGGAAGTGGCCCTGGAGCAGCTTCACCGTCTGCGCGAGCTGGGGGTAACCCTGGCCATCGATGATTTCGGCACTGGGTATTCCTCGCTGCTACGTCTCAAGCGCATGCCCGTGCAAAAGCTCAAGATCGACCAGGGCTTCGTGACCGGGCTGCCGTGCGATGAGGATGATGTCGCCATCGTGCGTGTGATCATCGCCCTGGCCCGCAGCATGGGCATGCAAGTGCACGCCGAAGGCATCGAGCAGCAGGAGCAGGCCAGCTTTCTGTTGCAGGAGCAGTGCCAGCTGGGGCAGGGCTACTGGTTCGGCCGGCCGGTCGCCGCAAAGGACCTGCGCTGGGAATGAGGCCAGGGGCTGGCTTGGCGCCAGCCCTTCGCCTTCGCTCATCGCTTGTTCAACCCTCGGGCCAGCCGATCGCCACCCAGCTGGATCAGTGCCACCAGAGCCACCAGCATGGCGATCACCGTCAACATGATCTGGCTGTCGAAGCGCTGGTATCCATAGCGGTAGGCGATGTCCCCCAACCCTCCGGCACCGATGGCGCCCGCCATGGCGGATGAATTGATCAGCGTCACCAAGGTGATGGTGAAGCCGCCGACGATGCCTGGCAGGGCTTCTGGCAGCAGCACGTGCCAGACGATGTGCCAGCGTCGGCACCCCATGGCCTGCGCCGCCTCCACCAGGCCGTGGTCGACCTCTCGCAGGCTGACTTCGGCGATGCGGGCGAAAAAGGGCGTGGCCGCGATGGTAAGGGGCACGATGGCCGCCCAGACGCCATAGGTTGTGCCGACTACCCACCGCGTAAAGGGGATCAGGGCAACCATCAGGATCAGAAACGGCACCGAGCGAAACAGGTTGACGAACGCGCCCAGCACCCGGTTGAGCAGCGGCGCCGCATAGATGCCGCCCTTGTCGCTGGTCACCAGCATGACGGCCATCGGTACGCCCACCAGCAAGGCGATCAGCGAAGAAACGCCCACCATCAGCAGCGTGTCGAGCAAACCCTCCAGCAGACGATCAACCCACATGGCCCAGCACCTCCACATCTTCGGCCCAGCGCCGACTGCGTTCCAGGAGGCGGTTGGCGTCATGAGGCGAGTGCTGCACCGACACGATCAGTTGCGCCAGGATATGCGCGCCGATGGATTGCACACCCCCCTGCAGCAACCGCACGCGTCCGCCCAACTCGGCGAACAATGCCGACAGATCGGGCTCGCCGAAGGCTGTCAGCTTCAGCACGATGGCGCTGTCGGGGCTCGATGGCGCAGCCTTGATGTTCGCGGTCAAGGCCTCTGGCAAGGTCGGTTGCAGGGGCGCCAGCAACGTGCGCGTGGTGGCGTGCCGCGCCGCGCCGAACACCTGCCAGACCTCGCCCTGCTCGACCAATTGGCCACGCTCCAGTACCGCAACCCGATGGCAGGTGTCGCGCACCACGGCCATTTCATGGGTGATCAGCACGATGGTCAGGCCCAGGCGCTGGTTGATGTCGCGTAGCAGTTGCAGGATTGAGGCGGTAGTCTCCGGGTCCAGCGCCGAGGTCGCTTCGTCGCACAGCAGGATACTTGGGTCATGTACCAGAGCGCGGGCAATGCCCACGCGCTGCTTCTGGCCGCCCGACAACTGCGCAGGGTAAACGTGATGCTTGTCCTCGAGGCCAACCAGTTGCAGCAGCTCGCGCACCTTGTGCTGGCGCTGCGCTTTGGCGACGCCGGCCACCTTCAGGGGTAGCTCGACGTTCTGCCATACGGTCTTGGCTGACATCAGGTTGAAGTGCTGGAAAATCATGCCGATGCTTCGGCGCAACCCCACCAGTGCGTCCTCGTCGTAGCTGGCAATGTCCGCCTGCTCGATCAGCACTCGGCCTTGCGTAGGCTGTTCCAACCGGTTGATGGCGCGCAGTAGCGACGACTTACCCGCCCCGCTGCGGCCGATGATGCCGAAGATTTCACCGCGCTGGATGTTCAGGTCGATGCCTTGCAGGGCTGGCTGGCTCTGGCCTGGATACGTCTTGCCCAGCCCGATGAACCGCACATGGGCGTGGTTGACGTCAGGGCGAAGGTACAAGTGTTCAGCCTGACGGGGTGGTGCAGGGGACTCGAGTGCTCGCCGTGCAGTGGACTGGCTCATCGCTGTCACTCCCAACCGGCCTGGTAGAGCGTGCCATGAGCCTTGTCCAGGGCCGCACGTACAACTGGCGAGTGCTGGTAGATGTCGACGAACTTGGCCAGGCGAGGGTCATCCTTGCTTTGTGGGCGAATGACGAACTGAATCACGTATTCCTTGTTCTCCAGGCCATCGAAAAGCAGGGCCGAGGTGGCGTCAAAACTGTTGGCTAGCCGAATGTAGGCGGGGTAGCCCTGCACCAGGTCCGCGTCGTCATACGCCCGTACCAGCTGGACCGCTTCGACCTGAATGATCCTGAGCTTTTTCGGGTTGGCCGTGATGTCCTGTTCGGTGGCCTTGTAGCCCACACCCGGTTTGAGCGTGATCAAGCCAGCCTTGGCCAGCAATTGCAGGCCGCGTCCGCTGTTGATCGGGTCGTTGGCGATGGCGACGCTGGCACCTTCGGGCAGGTCGACGAAGCTTTTATAACGCTTGGAATACAGGCCCACGTTGTTGATGATGCCTGGGGCGTAGGGCACCAGATCGAAACCGGCAGCAGCCTTGGCGTTTTCCAGAAAGGGAATGTGCTGGAAGTAGTTCACGTCGATGTCGCCACTGTTGAGGCTGACATTGGGGGCTATCCAGTCGCTGAATTCGATCAGCTTCACCTCGAGCCCTTGCTTGTGCGCCTCTTCGACGGCGGCTTCCAGCGGGATGGCGAAGGCTGAGGTGGTGCCGATCTTAAGCGGCTCATCGGCCAGGGCTGCGCTGGAGAAGCCCAAGGCAATCGCGACGGCCGCAATGGGACGAAATAGTTTTTCAAGCATGGTGCAAGGCTCCAGTCGAGGCGGGGGCAGGCGCAAAGCGGTAGGTCGAGCCAGGGTGATCGGCTGGCAAGTAGGGATGGTCGGTTGCGAACAGCTTTTCGCGCAGCGTGCCGCCGGCGTAGGCGGTCTTGTAGCGGCCGCGCGCCTGTAGCGGCGGAATCACCAGGTCGATGAAGTCCTCAAAGCTTTCCGGTGTGACGGTGCGGGTCAGGTTGAAGCCGTCCAGGTCGGTTTCGTCGGCCCATGCGATCAGCTCATCAGCCACCTGCTCGGGGTCGCCGACCAAGGTGACGTAGCGACCGCCCAAGGCGTGCTGTTGCAGCAGGCGGCGTCGGGTCCAGGCGTTTTCCTGCAGTTGGCGGGTGGCCGACTGGATGGCGTTGCCTTGGGTAAAGGCAATCGGCTCGTCCAGATCGAAGGCCGCAAAGTCGATGCCGGTGGAGGCGGCAAAATGCGCGACGCCGGCTTCGGGGCTGGCATGGCTCAGGTATTCGGCGTGCTTGGCCAGGGCTTGTCGCTCGGTGGGCGCCACGATCACCGTGATGCCCATGAAAACCTTGACTGCCATTGGGTCGCGACCCGCAGCCCTGGCAGCGGCGCGCACCTTGTCCACCTGGGCGCGGGTTGAAGCCTTGTCCTGGCCGCTGATGAACACGCACTCGGCATGGTTGCCCGCAAACGTCAGGCCGCGCGGCGAGCTGCCAGCCTGGAACAGTACCGGCGTACGTTGTGGCGACGGCTCGCACAGATGATAGCCTTCGACATCGTAGAACTCCCCGTGGTGATGGACCTTGCGTACTTTGTCGGGGCGCGCGTAGATGCGTTGTCCGCGGTCAGCCAGCACGGCATCGTCGGCCCAGCTTCCCTCAAGCAGTTGGTACAGCACCTTGAGGTATTCATCGGCCTGGTCGTAGCGACGGTCATGCTCAGGCTGCTGGGTCAGGCCCATGGCGCGCGCAGCGCTGTCCAGATAGCCAGTGACGATGTTCCAGCCGACTCGGCCATTGCTCAGGTGATCCAGGGTCGAGAGACGGCGTGCAAACAGATAAGGTGCTTCATACGTGAGGTTGGCCGTGAGGCCGAAACCGAGATTGCGGGTGACGGCGGCCATGGCAGACACCAGCAGCAGAGGGTCGTTGACCGGCAACTGGATGGATTCCTTTAACGTTACGTCCAGCGACTGGCCGTAGACATCGTAGGTGCCGACGATGTCGGCGATGAACAGACCGTCGAACAGGCCCCGTTCCAGCAGACGCGCCAAATCGGTCCAGTATTTGAGGGTCTTGTACTGGGTCGACGTATCGCGCGGGTGCGTCCACAGGCCATGGTTGATATGCCCCACGCAGTTCATGTTGAAGGCATTGAGCAGGATCTGCCGGGCCATCAGATGGTCCCCCGGCGCGGTGGGTTTTGCTCGTTGAGGTAGTAGTTGCCGATGGCGTGGTATTTCCAGCGCACCGGGTCGTGCAATGTGTGTACCCGGGCGTTGCGCCAGTGGCGGTCGAGATTGTGTTCGGCCAGCGTGGCCTGACTGCCACTGAGCTCGAACAACGTGGTGCCGGCGGACAGGGCTATTTCCGTGCTGATGGCCCGTGCCTCTGCTACGGCAATGGAGGCCGCGGCTACGGTTTCGGCCGTGCTGTCGTCACGCGCGCTGTCCAGGTAGTGGCCTGCGCGTTCGAGCAAGGCTTCGGCAGCGTGCAAGCGGATAGCCAGCTGCCCGAAGCTCTTGACGGTCAACGGATCGTCGCTCGCCTGGTCCACGCCTGAGTCCACCCATGGCCGGCTGCGGGTCCGCACGAAATGCAAGGCGTCCTCATAGGCTGCCCGGGCGATGCCGGTATCGATGGCGGCATGAAGAATCTGCGCCAGCGGGCCTACCGGGGTGGGGCGATCGAACACGCTCTGGAACGGCACGACGTCCTGTGCGCTGACGGGGACGTTATCGAACACCACCGAACCGCTGCCGGTGGTGCGCTGGCCGAAGCCACTCCAGTCGTCGATCACCTGCAGGCCGGGGCTGTCGGCAGGCACGAATGCCAAGTGCTGGACGCCTTGGTCATCGATCACCGAGGTGGGTATGCGCTGGGCGTATAGCGCGCCAGTGGCGTAGAACTTGCGACCGTTGATGCGAAAGCCATCGCCTTCGCGGCTCAGGCGTGTGGTGCGGTCATTGGCTGTCTTGGTGCCCAGTTCTGCCAGGGCATTGCCGAACCGCCGGCCTGCCAGCACTTCGGCGTACAGACGCTGCTGCTGTTCGGGCGTGCCGTTTACCCGCAGCACTTCCAAGGCATAAAAATGGTTTTGCGGAATCTGCCCGAGCGAGCCGTCGGCCTGCGCGATGATGGCGATGACCTTGGCCAGGGTGACGTTGGATACGCCCGCCCCGCCGTAGGCCTTGGGTACGCTGATACCCCATAGGCCCGAGCGTGTGAACAGCGCCAGCTCAGGGTGTGGCAGACGCCGCTCACGGTCGCGCACCGCGCTGTCGGGGCGTAGCTGGCGGGCGATGTCCAAGGCAACGGCCAAGGCTTCGCCGTCGCTGGTAATGATGCGTGTGGTCATGGTGTGTCTCCGGTGCCCCGGACCGCGCAGCGGTCCTGCAGGCTACCCATCAGATCCAGGAATGCCGCGCGGGCAGGGTGCCGTTGAGGTGGTACGCGCCAACTGCGTGGTATTTCCAGCGCACCGGGTCGTGCAGGGTGTGCACGCGGGCGTTACGCCAGTGGCGGTCGAGGTTGAACTCGGCCAGGGTCGCGCGGCTGCCAGCCAGTTCGAACAGTTTCTCGCTGGCCTGCAGGGCAATCTCGGTGGTCAGTACCTTGGCCTCGGCCACCGCAATCGACGCACGGGCAGCCGACTCGGCATCCACCGGTGCTGCGTTGACCTCGTCCAGCACCTGCCCGGCCCGGCGCAGCAGCGCCTCGGCGGCATGCAGTTCAAGCTTCAGGCGGCCGATGTCGGCGATGACATAGAGGTCGTCGCTGGCGCGCTCTACCTGGGCTTCGACCCATGGGCGCGACTTTGTGCGCACGAAAGCAATGGCGTCATCGATGGCGGCCTCGGCAATGCCTGCGTCGATGGCCGCCTGGATGAGCTGCGAGGCGGCGCCCTGGGTATTGGGTACCTCCCGCTGGCGCCAGTTGTCGATAACCAGGTCTGCCTCTACCGGAACGTCATCGAGCAGTAGCGTTCCGCTGGCCGTGGTGCGCTGACCAAACCCCGACCAATCGTCGACGATGCGTAACCCGGGGGTGCCGCGGCGCACGAAGGCCAGGCGCTGGCGACCTTCCTCGTCCAGCGCCTTGACCGCCACCCAGTGGGCGAACAACGCGCCGGTGGAGTAGAACTTCTCGCCACTGATGCGATAGCCGTCACCTGCGCGGTTGATCCGTGCCTTGAGGGTGAGGGTGTCCTTGGTTCCGCGCTCAGGGCCTGCATTGCCGATTCGCCAGCCGTCCAGCACGCTGCGAAACAGCACTGCCTGTTGCGCCGGCGTGGCTGTCAGGCGCAGCAGTTGCAGCATGCCGAATTGGTTCTGTGGGATCTGCCCCAGCGCAGGATCGGCAGCGCTGATCAGGCGGAACACTTCGGCCACGGTTTCGAACGACACATCAGGGCCGCCGTAGGCCTTCGGAACGCTGATGCTCCCCAGGCCACTGCGGGTAAACAATTCGATTTCGGCCCAGGGCAGTTCGCGTTGCTGATCCCGACGGGCAGCCTGTTCGCGCGCGACAGCGGCGACTTCACGTGCAGCTTGCAGCGCTTGGGCATCGCTGTGCAGAACCTTGGCTGGCAGCAAGGGCGGTGCACTGTCGAGCACGCTGCGGGAGGCAATAAGGGCTTGGCTGGACATCAGTGCCGCTCCTTGGCTGCACTCAATGCCCTGGCGTTATGCACTGGGGTGATGGTGATCCTGACCATTGCTGACCTCACATGTGGGTTATGCCGCTACAGCTGATCGCGACAGACGTATGCTGGTCCGGTGGTCCGGTGTATATACCGTAAGGGTTTATAAAATATTTATGAACTAACGCTTTGGAATATATATAGAAGCGCGTCGCCTGCCCCCAGGCGACATGCATTCAGGCGTGAGCTGAGTGACGTACGGGCTACTACAGCGCTGGCTGGCTTTGCAGGCTTATTCAGAAGCAGCCGTGCCCAGAAACTTGCGCAGGAATTGCCGCGTTCGCTCCTGTTGCGGGGCCGCGAACAACGCCTTGGCCTCACCTTGCTCCACTACCACACCCTTGTCGAAGAAAATGACCCGGTTAGCCACGTCGCGAGCGAAGCTCATTTCATGGGTAACGATGATCATGGTGCGTTTTTCTTCCGCCAGGCTGCGAATGGTCGCCAGGACTTCGCCTACCAGTTCCGGGTCCAGCGCCGAGGTGGGTTCATCGAACAGAATCACCTCCGGCTCCATGGCCAGGGCACGGGCAATGGCCACCCGTTGCTGCTGGCCCCCGGACAGGCGACGTGGATAGGCGTCTTCCTTGCCTGCCAGGCCCACCTTGGCCAATAGACGCCGGCCAAGGTCCACCGCTTGGTCGCGCGGTGTTTTCTTGACGATCACCGGCCCTTCGATGACGTTCTCCAAGGCCGTGCGGTGGGGAAACAGGTTGAAGTTCTGGAACACAAACCCAGCTTGTTGGCGCAGGCGACGTATGGCGCTGTGTTGCGGGCCGAGGGGGCGGTTGGCGTCGATGCTGATGGCGCCGATCTTGATTTGCCCGGCATCGGGCGTTTCCAGCAGGTTCAAGCACCGCAGGAAAGTGGTCTTGCCCGACCCGCTGGGGCCGATTATCGCTACCACTTCACCCGGCTGCACCGTCACATCGATGCCATCGAGCACGGTCTGGCCCTTGAAGCGTTTGGTCAGGCCTTTGACTTCGATCATGCTCAGTGCTCCTGGTCATGTTGGTTGACCCGCGCTTCCATGCGGTTCTGGAAGTAGGCCAGGATGCTGCACAGCACCCAGTAGACCACGGCCACTGCCACGTACATGGTGAACACCTCGAACGTACGTGCTGTGATCAGCTGGGCCTGACGGAACAGCTCCGGCACCTGAATGGTGGCGGCCAGTGCGGTGTCCTTGACCAGCGAGATGAAGCTGTTGCCCAACGGCGGCAACGCGGTGCGCAGCGCCTGGGGCAGTATCGCCCGGCGCATGGCTTGTACGCGGGTCATGCCGATGCTGGCCGCTGCTTCCCACTGCCCACGGTCGATCGAAGAGATCGCGGCGCGCAGGATCTCGCAGATGTAGGCGGCCATGTTCAATGACAGCCCGATCAGCGAGGCGGGGATCGGGTCGAGCTCGATGCCGATCTGGGGCATGCCGAAGTAGATGACGAACAGCTGCACCAGCAGGGGCGTGCCTCGGAAGAACGATACGTATATCCGTGCCAGCCAGTTGAGCGGCAGCACTTTGGACAAACGCATCAACGCCAGGGCAAAGCCCAGCACCAATCCGAAAAACATGCCCCCTACGCTGAGCAGCACGGTGTAACCCGCACCCTTGAGCAGGAAGGGTGCGGAGTCGGCGACCAGTTGCAGGCTTTCAGCGATCATCGGGTGACGTCAGCACCGAAGTACTTTTCGGACAGCTTGGCCAGGGTCCCGTCCGCCTTGAGCTTGTCGATGGCCGTGTTGATGGCGGCCAGCAGTTCAGGTTCGCCCTTGCGCATGGCAACCCCGCTCTCCAGTCGCGAGAAGGCATCGCCCGCCAGTTGTGTGTCCTTGGCTTTCTGGGCGTATTCAAGCGCAGCCAGGCGGTCGATCAGGATGGCATCGATGCGGCCATTGCGCAGGTCTGCAAACTTGCTGGGGTCGTCCTCATAGGTCCGCACTTCGGCCTTGGGCACATCCTGCTTGACCCATTGCTCGTAGTTGGTACCCAAGCCTACACCGACTTTCTTGCCTGCCAGGTCCTGAGCGCCCTTGATGCCGAGCTGGTCAGCCTTCTTCTTCAGCACCAGCGCCTGGATACCCGAGACGGTGTAGGGTTCGGAGAAATCGTATTTCTTCTTGCGCTCTTCGGAGATGGTGACCTGGTTGACGACGATGTCCAGCCGCTTGGACTCCAGCGCAGCCAGGATACCGTCCCATTTGGTCGGCTGGATCTTGGCCTTCACGCCCAGTTCCTTGGCCAGCAATTCGGACAGCTCGACTTCGAAGCCGGTCAGCTTGCCGTTTTCATCCTGGAAGCTGAACGGCGGGTAGGTGCCTTCGAGGCCGACGCTGATCACGCCTTTTTCCTGGATGGTCTTCAATTCTTCGCCGGCAAAGGCCTGGCCAAGCAGGCCCGTGCCCAGCAACAGGGCCAGGCTGGCATTGAGTAGCGGTTTGGCGAACTTCGACATGTCTGAGCCCCGAGCGTGTTGTGAATGAAGTGATGGCGACTATAGGGTTGGATGCGCAACGCAGGAAATAGTCAAAAATTATCGCACCTTGCCTATTTATGCGTTTGGAAATTGTCCATTGATCTTGAGGGTAGGCGAGGACGGCATGGCTGTCATCGCCCTTGCCTTGCGATGCAGTGTAAAGAGGTAGAGATGAGGGCCTGGTCCACGGGCTTGCCCGTAGAATGACGGCATCGACAACAGAACAGATAGCCTAAAAGGCAGGAGAACACACCGTGAGCGAACAACCCGCCTCCGGGCACTGGCAACTGCAGGGGATCGTGGCCGGCTTGCGCGGTGCCCGTGAGCAATGGCGCACCCGCAATGGCCGCAGCAGCGGCGAGCAAGGTGGCCGGGAACTGCCCTCGCGCGAAGCGGTACGACAGATCCTCGAACAGCTCTGCGGCGCGTTGTTCCCCATGCGTCTCGGCCCGGTGGACCTGCGCGAGGAGAGCGAGGATTTTTATGTCGGCCATACCCTGGACGCCGCGCTCAATGCGTTGTTGGTGCAGGCACGCCTGGAACTGCGCTACGCCGCCCGGCAAGGCAAGGAGGACCTGGCGGGTGTCGATGCCCATGCCCTGAAGCTGATCCAGGGCTTTGCCGCGGCGCTGCCAGGCATGCGTATGCTGCTCGATACCGACGTGCTGGCGGCCTATCACGGCGATCCGGCGGCACGCAGTGTCGATGAGGTGTTGCTGTGCTATCCCGGCATCCTGGCGATCATCCACCACCGTCTGGCCCATCACCTGTACACGGCCGGGCTGCCATTGTTGGCACGGATCAGTTCGGAGCTGGCGCATTCGGCGACGGGTATCGATATTCATCCCGGGGCTCAGATCGGCCCAAGCTTCTTCATCGACCACGGTACCGGCGTGGTCATCGGCGAAACTGCGATCATCGGCGAGCGCGTGCGGATTTATCAGGCGGTGACCCTTGGCGCCAAGCGCTTCCCGAGCGATGAGTCCGGCACGTTGCACAAGGGCTTGGCCCGTCACCCGATCGTCGAGGACGACGTGGTGATCTATGCCGGCGCCACCGTGTTGGGGCGTATCACCATCGGGCAGGGTTCCACCATCGGTGGCAACGTGTGGTTGACGCGTAGCGTACCGCCGCACAGCAACATCACCCAGGCCAACCTGCAGCTCGATTGCCAGGACAAACAGTGATCCTAGGCGGTGCCTTGGGCAGGCACCAGACCGTTACATGCACCTTCAGCCGGGGTAGCGCTAGGGCAAGTCAGGCTGGCCAAAGGGTGCTTCCAAGGCATTACCAATCGGCGCTTCAATTCGCAATGAGGCTCAAACCATGTTTAACTTGAACGCTTGTTCAATTAAAAAAACGCTGGTCCGCTGCCGGTGTTCATCAGGAGGATTCCTTTGCTGAACCCGTTAATTATGCGTCTTTCGTCCTTTGACGAGGTGCACACGCGATGAGTGCACCGACCCCTTCGCTTGCCCCTGGCAAGATCCGCATGAACCCTCCGGTGTTCTATTTCGCGGCAAGTTTCATTCTTATCTTCGGCCTTGTGGTCATTACCAATCCGCAAAGTGCGGGCCAGTGGTTGCTGGCGGCGCAGAACTGGGCTGCCAACACGGTAGGCTGGTACTACATGCTGGCAATGACGCTGTACCTGGTCTTCGTGGTGGTCACCGCCGTATCGGGCTACGGCAAGATCAAGCTCGGTGCCGACCACGACGAACCCGAATTCAGCTACCTGTCGTGGGCGGGCATGCTGTTTGCTGCGGGGATAAGCATCACGCTGTTCTTCTTCTGCGTCTCCGAACCGCTTACCCACATGTTGCAACCACCCCAGGGTGAAGGGGGCACGGTTGAGGCGGGCCGGCAGGCAATGCAGATCCTGTTCCTGCATTGGGGCCTGCATGGTTGGGGCGTCTTTGCCTTCGTCGGCATGGCGCTGGCCTATTTCGCCTACCGGCACAATCTGCCGCTGGCCTTGCGCTCTGCGCTCTATCCGTTAATCGGCAAGCGCATCAACGGGCCTATCGGCTATGCGGTCGACGGCTTCGGCATCATCGCCACGGTGTTCGGCCTGGGGGCCGACATGGGCTTTGGCGTGCTGCACCTCAATGCCGGCCTGGATTACCTGTTCGGCATCAGCCACAGCCAGTGGGTGCAGGTGGTGCTGATCACGCTGATGATGGGCGCGGCGGTGGCCGTGGCAGTAGCCGGTGTGGAAAAAGGCGTACGGGTGATGAGCGACATCAACCTGTTCCTGGCCTGTGCGCTTTTGCTCTTCGTGCTGTTCGCAGGCCCCACCCAGCACCTGTTCAACACCCTTATCCAGAACCTGGGCGACTATTTGGGCGCCTTGCCGCGCAAGAGCTTCGATGTCTATGCCTATGGCGATAACCGTGAGTGGCTGGGCGGCTGGACGGTGTTCTACTGGGCCTGGTGGATCGCATGGGCGCCATTCGTGGGCTTGTTCATCGCGCGCATTTCCCGTGGGCGGACCATTCGCGAGTTCGTCTTCGGTGTGCTGCTGATTCCGCTTGGCTTCACCCTGGCGTGGATGTCGATCTTTGGCAACAGCGCACTGGACCAGGTCATCAATCACGGCATGACCGCATTGGGCCAGGCCGCGTTGGACAACCCGTCGATGAGCCTGTACCTGCTACTGGAGACCTATCCGTGGAGCAAGGCGGTAATCGCCATGACGGTGTTCGTCAGCTTCGTGTTCTTCGTGACGTCGGCAGACTCCGGTACCGTGGTGCTGTCCACGCTGTCGGCCACCGGCGGCGATGCCGACGAGGACGGCCCGAACTGGCTGCGCATCTTCTGGGGTGCCATGACGGCGCTGGTGACCAGTGCCTTGCTGTTCGCCGGCAGCATCGATTCGCTGAAGTCGGCGGTGGTGCTCACCTCGTTGCCTTTCTCGCTGATCCTGTTGTGCATGATGTGGGGGCTGCACAAGGCCTTCTACCTGGAGTCGCAGCGCCAGATCGCGCAGATGCATTCGCTGGCTCCCTTCGCCCAGTCGCGCCGAGGCCGTGGGGGTTGGCGCCAGCGCCTGAGCCAGGCCGTGCATTTCCCTTCGCGGGACGAGGTGTACCGGTTCATGGACGATGTGGTGCGCCCGGCCATCGCCGATGTGCGTGAGGTGTTCGAGCAGAAAGGGCTGGTGCTGATCACCCAGGACGACCCGAGCCATGACAACGTCAGCTTGAAAGTCGGCCATGGCGATGAGCAGCCGTTCATCTACCAGGTGCAGATGCGCGGTTACTTCACGCCCTCGTTCGCCCGTGGTGGCCTGGGTGCCCATGAGTTGAAGAACCGCCGCTATTACCGGGCGGAGGTCTACCTCAGCGAAGGCAGCCAGAATTACGACCTGGTGGGCTACAGCAAGGAGCAGATCATCAACGACATCCTCGACCAGTACGAACGGCACATGCAGTTCCTGCACCTGGTGCGCTGACCCTCCGCGCCAGACCAGCCCTGAAAAGGCGAACCACCAGGTTTGACCTTTCAGGGCTGGGGCATCGGCCATCCCTCTCGTTAATAGGGCGCATCGCCCAGGATCGTTGCCCTGTGCATCACCCGCCGGCTTGGCCGGTAGTCATCCACCGCGTAGTGCTGGGTGACGCGGTTGTCCCAGAACGCCACGTCGTTTTCCTGCCAGCGCCAGCGGATCGTGAACTCCGGCCGGGTGGCATGGGCGAAGAGCAGCTTGAGCAGCGCTTCGCTTTCCAGCTCGCTCAGCTCATTGATGCGCGTGGTAAATCCCTCGTTGACGAACAGTGCCTGGCGCCCACTCACCGGGTGCGTGCGCACCACCGGATGCGACAGCGGCGGGTTCTCGCGCCGGGTCTGCTCCCAGCGCGCCAGCTCCTGTGGCGTGGTGCCAAAGCGCTCCAGCGGAAATGACTTGGTGAAGTCGTGGGTCGCCGTCAGCCCGACCAGCATCGCCTGCAGTGGCGCTGACAATCCCTCGAAGGCTGCAATGCCACTGGCCCACAGGGTATCGCCGCCATAGGCCGGCAACTGCTTGGCACTGAGCACTGCGCCCAGGGCCGGTGTCGGTAGGAAGGTCACGTCGGTGTGCCAGACGGCGTTGTCACGGACGTCGGTGACCGCAGTATCGAGCACCAGCACCTGGGGCGTGCCGGGTACGTTGGGGTAGATGGGGTGGATATGCAGGTCGCCAAAGCGGGCGGCAAAACGCGCCTGCTGGACGGGGGCGATGGGCTGGTTGCGGAAGAACAGCACCTGGTGGCGAAGCAACGCGTGCTCGATGGCATCGCGCACCTCGTCGCTGATGTCGCGGGCAAGGTCCACGCCGCTGATCTGTGCGCCCAGCGCCGGGCTGAGTGGGGTAATGGTCAGGCTCATGTCGGTCTCTTCAGGCAGGCGCCCTGACGGGCGCACGAGCGGTAGGGGTCAGTGGCTTTGCCCGTGCCAGGGCACCAGTCGGCGTTGCAGCGCGCGCAGGCTCATCTCCAGCGCGAAAGCGATCAGCGCGATCAGCAGGATGCCCAGCACCACCACATCGGTGACCAGAAACTGCGCGGCCGACTGCACCATGAAGCCAAGGCCGCTGGTGGCGGCGATCAGTTCGGCCGCCACCAGCGTCGACCAACCGACGCCCAGGCCAATCCGAATGCCCGTCAGAATGTCGGGCAGCGCGCTTGGCAAAATCACGTGGCGAATCAGCTGGACCCTGGTCGCGCCTAGCGATTGCGCGGCGCGCAGCTTGGCAGGGTCGGTGGTGCGCACACCCGTGGCAGTGGCGATGGCGATGGGCGCGAAGATCGCCAGGTAGATCAGCAGCACCTTCGACAACTCGCCGATCCCGCACCAGATGACGATCAGCGGCAAGTAGGCGAGCGGGGGGATGGGCCGGTAGAACTCGATCAACGGGTCGAAAATGCCCCGTGCCACCCGGCTATACCCAATGGCGATACCCACCGGAATGGCCGTGAACACCGCAGCCAGCAATGCCGTGCCGATACGCCCGAGGCTGGCGCCAAGGTGCTGCCACAGGCTGGCGTCCATGTAGCCCTGGGTAAGCAAGACCCAGGCTTTGGCCATGATGTCAGCAGGTGAGGGCAGAAACAGGGGCTCGACCCACCCGGCGGCCGTGACCAGCCACCAGGTCAACACCAGGCTGGCCAGGGTCAATGCGCTGATCCAGCGGGTGGGCAGCAGACGAGCCCGGCGGGCGGCAGGTGCTGATTGAACAGTGGGCTCACTGGCCGCTGGCATATCAAGGCTGCTCATGCGCGCTCCGGGGATTGACGGTGGGAAAAGACCCGGGCCAGCACATGCTCGCGAGCCTCGATGAAGCGCGGGTCGGACTTGATCGCCCGCGCCGACTCGCCGTTGGCGTAACGCTGGCCGAAGTCCAACTCAAGCCGCTCGACGATGCGCCCTGGGTTGGGTGCGAGCAGCACCAATTCAGTGGCGAGAAACACGGCTTCCTCTATGTCATGAGTGATCAGGAATACGGGTTTGTCGGTGCGCTGCCAGATATCCAGCAGCAGCGTCTGCATGTGCTCGCGGGTGAACGCATCCAGTGCGCCGAACGGTTCATCCATCAGCAGTACGCCAGGGTCGGCTGCCAATGCACGGGCCAGGCCCACGCGCTGCTTCTGGCCGCCTGAAAGCTGCCATATGCGCCGCTCGGCGAAATCCGCAAGGTCGACCAGGGCAAGCATCTCGCGTGCCTTGGCTTCACGTGCCGCGCGTGGCACACCGGCCAGTTCCAGGCCAAAGGCGACATTGCCCAGCACGTTCTGCCAGGGCAGCAGGGCATCGTCCTGAAAGACCACGCCACGCTCGGCACCTGGCCCCTGCACAGGAACGCCGTCGAGCGTGATGCGTCCCGCGCTGGGACTGACGAATCCTGCGACCAGGTTCAGCAGCGAGGTCTTGCCGCTGCCTGAGGGCCCGAGCGCCACCAGCAATTGCCGCGGCCCTAGGCTCAGGGTGATGTTGGCCAGCACCGGGCTCGCGGCACCCGGGTACTGTGCGCTGATGCGCTCCAGTTCGAGCAAGGCCATGTCAGGCTCCTGTGGTTGTCTGCAAATTCAGTGGGGGAGGTACTGGGCACTGACGTAAGGGCTGTAGTCCGGCAGTACGGCCTCGACCTTGCCTTGTTGCTTGAGGAACGTGGCCGTGTCGGTCAGGGCCTGGGTAGTAGGCGTGCCCAGGGCGCTGGCCTGGTCTGCGGCCAGCGGGTAGACGTTGCCTTGCAGCAACACCGGGATGTCCGAAGGCTTGGCGCCGGACAGCTTGGCCAACTTGGCGACGTTGTCCTGGTTCGCCAGCCAGGCTTGCGGATCCTTTCGGTAATCTGCATACGCCTCTAGGGTGACCTGCGCGAAAGCCCTGACCACGTCGGGGTGCTTGGAAGCGAAGTCTTTGCGCACGATCCAGGCGTCGAAGGTGGGGGCCCCTGCCTTGGCCAACTCGCCCGAGGTGATCAGCACCTTGCCGCTTTCCTTCGCCACGCCCAGCGCAGGGTCCCACACATAGGTCGCGTCGATGTCGCCACGTTTCCATGCAGCGATGATCGCTGGTGGTGCCAAGTTCAGGATCTGCACCTTGGCAGGATCGATGTTCCAGTGCTTGAGCGCTGCCAGCAGGCTGTAGTGCCCGGTCGACACGAAGGGTACGGCGACTTTCTTGCCCACCAGATCCTGAGGGGTCTTGATCGCGTCGCGCACCACCAAGGCTTCGCCAGCCCCGATCTGCGTGGCGATCAGAAACGTCTCGATCGGCAGCTTGCGGGTTGCGGCGGCTGCCAATGGGCTGGAGCCCAGGTAGCCGATCTGCACATCCCCACTGGCAACGGCGGTGATTACATCGGCACCGTTGTCGAACTTGCGCCAGTCGATGCTGGCTTTGGTCGCCGCCTCATAGTCGCCATCGACTTGCGCCACCTTGGCAGGATCGACCGTTGTTTGATAGGCCACCGTCAAGTCTGACGCCTGGGCTATCCAGCTGGCGCCAGCAAGCGCCAGGGTACTGAGAATTCGCAGGGTGCGGTGCGGGTTCATGGTGAGCTCTCATCGGGCAAGGGATGCATGAGACAAGGCTAATTGATCTAAAAAACTAAAAATAAATAACTTTTAAGAATTAGCTTAGCGCTCATTTGGCACCCTTGGTCGATGATTGACCACGCGCAATGGCAAAGTCAGCCGACGCTGTTAGGCTGAGCCTCCCTATAGATCCAATTGGAATGAGGTTATGAGCAAACGATTGCAAATAGCCGGGGGTTATGAGAAACCCACTTGCTACAACAAAATGCAGTAATGGTTCCTTACATATTCCTTAAAAGTCTTACCGATTCACAAAACAGTCATTTTGGATTTATAGGATTGTCATTATCCTGTAGCCCAGGTTGGCGCCTTAGACCAAAGTCGCGAAACGTTTAGAAATGATTGACTAAAGGGTCACGCTTTGGGACTAAATCGCCCATCCATGGTGAGCGGGGCAATAGACCCGGCCGCCTGAGATACACAAAAATTAGAACGTAGAGGAGCAAAGCATGTACAAGTCCAGCCTGGCCATGGCCGTGGCACTGGGTGTTCTCGCCCAACAAGCAGGTGCTGCCGGTTTCGTGGAAGACAGCAAGCTGTCGGTCAGCTCGCGCACCATGTACTTCAATGGCGACAACCGTGACGGTGGCGCCGACAACCGTGAATCGGGCCAGGGCTTCAAACTGGACTACCTGTCCGGTTTCACCCAGGGCACCGTTGGTTTCGGTGTAGACGCCCAGGCCCTGTGGGGTATCCACCTCGACGGCGGCCGTGGCAAACACCCTGACAACAGCAACTTCTTCCCGAGCGACTCCGACGGCTCTGCCGTGAGCCAGTGGGCTCGCCTGGGCGCCAACGCCAAGGCCAAGTTCTCCAAGACTGAAGTCCACTACGGTAGCGCCCTGGCGCCGAACCTGCCGATCCTGGTCTCCAATGATGGCCGTCTGCTGCCGCAGACCTTCGAAGGTGGCACCATCCAGTCGAAGGAAATCGACAACCTGACCATCAACGCCGGTCAGCTGACCCACGCCATGGGCCGCGCCTCGAGCAACCGCACCGGCCTGTCGGTCAACGGCGCTTTCCGTGACAGCAACAAGTTCCGCTATGGCGGCCTGGACTACAAGCTCACCCCAGACCTGACCCTGCAGTACTACTACTCGAACCTGGAAGACTTCTACAAGCAGCACTTCCTGGGCGCTACCCACGTTTTCAAGATCGCCGACGACCAGTCGTTCAAGACTGACCTGCGCTACTTCAACAGCAGCAGCGACGGCCGCAACGGCGACTCGGGCTACACCTTCAACAACAACGGCGGCTTTGCCAAGACACCTGGCGAGGTCGACAACAAGACCTGGTCGGCGATGTTCACCTACACCCTGGGTGGTCACTCGCTCATGCTCGGTCACCAGCGCGTCAACGACGACGGCGGTTTCGTCTGGTTGAACCAGGGTAGCGTGCGCAAGGACGGTTCGCGTTCCTCGCTCGAAGGCGCTGGCGGCGCCAGCTTCTACCTGTTCACCGACAGCATGATCAACCAGTTCGCCAAGGCCGGTGAGAACACTACCTTCGGTCAATACGCCTACGACTTCGCGCGCCTCGGCGTACCGGGCCTGAAGGCCTCGGTTTCCTACCTCAAGGGTGAAGACGGCAAGAACGCCAGCGGCAATGGCCACTTCAGCGAGTGGGAGCGTGACGCCCGGATCGACTACGTCATCCAGGAAGGCACGTTCAAAGGCCTGGGTGCGAGCCTGCGCCACGGTGTTTACCGCGGCACCGGTGAAAGCTCGGTGGCCGATCTGGACCAGACCCGTTTCATCGTGAACTACACTTACAACTTCCTGTAAGCCGTAGCCACATGAAGAGCCTCGCTTGATGCGAGGCTTTTTTGTGAGCGAAAATTGTTATGCATAAAAAGCATTAACAAAGCTTTATTTATTCTTTTTAAGGTTGATGAAATTCAGGCACATTCATTCCACAGGCACCCCAGCACAGGAGCTGCATCCCATGAGCCTCAAACTCGGCGATATCGCCCCGGATTTCGAACAGGATTCCAGCGAAGGCAAAATCCATTTTCACCAATGGCTGGGCGACAGCTGGGGCGTGCTGTTCTCGCACCCTGCCGACTTCACCCCGGTGTGCACCACCGAATTGGGGCTCACGGCCAAGCTCAAGGATGAATTTGCCAAGCGCGGGGTCAAGGCCATTGCACTGTCGGTCGACCCGGTGGACTCGCATCACCGTTGGATCGAAGACATCAACGAAACCCAGCAGACCGTGGTCAATTTCCCGATCCTCGCCGATGCCGACCGCAAGGTGTCGGACCTGTACGACCTGATCCACCCAAACGCCAGCGATACCCTGACCGTACGCTCACTGTTCGTCATCGACCCGAACAAGAAGGTTCGCCTGACGATTACCTACCCCGCCAGTACCGGGCGAAACTTCAACGAGATTTTGCGGGTAATCGACTCGCTGCAACTGACCGATTCGCACAAGGTAGCCACCCCAGGCAACTGGCAGGACGGTGACGATGTGGTGATCGTTCCTTCGCTCAAGGACGAAGAAGAGATCCGGCAACGATTTCCAAAAGGCTACACGGCGGTCAAACCCTATTTGCGTCTGACGCCTCAACCGAACCGAGCGTAAGTACTGTGTTGCATAACGCTTAGCCAAGCAGGGATTTTCGGGCCGTTTCGACGGCCCTTTTTTTTGACCTAAATTAGCTTGAAAATATCTAAATCGAATAAACAAAGAATTAAATATGATTTATAGATATATAAGGAAACTGCTAATGTCATTCCACCGTAACCCAAGGAAGCGCAGCAATGCTGGTCGTATCAATCGGTGGTAGCCCAAGTCCTCGTTCACGCTCAGGCGTGCTGCTCGAACGTTCGCGGCAGTGGCTCGAGCACCGTGGCGTTGAAGTCGTCACCTTGCAGGTGCGCGACTTTCCTGCCGAAGACCTGTTGCATGCCCGCTTCGAAAGCCCACACGTGCAGCACTTCCAACAGTTGGTGGCCCAGGCCGATGGCCTGATCGTTGCCACACCGGTGTACAAGGCGTCGTTCGCCGGCGCGCTGAAAACCCTGCTTGACCTGCTGCCCGAGCGCGCACTGGCCAACCGGGTCGTGCTGCCCATCGCCACTGGGGGCAGCATCGCCCACATGCTGGCCGTGGATTACGCCCTCAAGCCCGTACTGTCGGCTCTCAAGGCCCAGGAGACCCTGCAAGGGATCTTTGCCGATGACAGCCAGATCGCCTATGCCGAAGGCAGTAAGCCGGCCCAGCTGGCGCCTGCCCTTGAAGAACGGCTGCACGACTCGCTGGAAACCTTCCACCTGGCCCTGGCCAGGCGCCCGCGCCCGGTCGCACCCGGCGTGCTCAATGATCGCCTGATCAGTGCTCGCTGGAGCATCTGACCCGGCAAACCCGCTGTATCACCTTACTCGCCCGTCAACGAGGCAAGCAGGTGCAACCCGAACCCCATCGCACAGGAGAGCGCCATGCGCACAATCTTCTTGCGTCGTGGTCTGGTCGCCCTGTTTGCGGCGGCTGTGTCCCTCGGCGCCATTACCCAGGCACAGGCTGAAACCCTGCGCATCGGTTATCAGAAATACGGCACCCTGGTGCTGCTCAAGGCCAAGGGCACGTTGGAAAAGCGTCTGGCCGAGCAAGGCGTGCAGGTGCAGTGGACCGAGTTTCCCGGTGGTCCCCAGCTGCTTGAAGGGCTGAACGTCGGGTCTGTCGATTTCGGTGTGACCGGCGAAACGCCTCCGGTATTCGCACAGGCCGCCGGGGCCGACTTGCTGTACGTGGCCTACGAGCCACCCGCGCCCCACAGTGAGGCCATCCTGGTGCCCAAGGACTCGCCGATCCAGTCGGTGCAGGCACTCAAGGGCAAGAAGGTCGCCCTCAACAAAGGCTCCAACGTCCATTACCTGCTTGTGCGGGCGCTCGAAGATGCAGGCCTGAAGTACACCGATATTCAACCGGTCTACCTGCCCCCGGCCGATGCGCGCGCAGCGTTCGAGCGTGGCAGTGTCGATGCCTGGGTCATCTGGGACCCGTACCAGGCCGCCGCCGAGCAGCAGCTGCAAGCCCGCACCCTGCGTGACGGCCAGGGCCTGGTCGACAACCATCAGTTCTACCTGGCCACGCGCAGTTATGCGAATCAGCACCCGGCCGTCATCAATACCGTCATCGATCAGGTACGTGCGGTCGGTGAGTGGTCGCAGGCCAACCCGCAGGAAGTCACCGACCAGGTCGCCCCGCTGCTCGGGCTCGCGCCGGACATCACCCTGACGTCCGTCAAGCGCCAAGGCTACGGCGCAGCGCCCTTGACGTCGGACGTCGTGGTGGCCCAGCAGAAAATCGCAGACACCTTTCAGACGCTCAAGCTGATACCCAAGCCGCTGCGCATCAAGGACGTGATCTGGACACCCCCGGCCAAGGTTGCCAGTGCGCCTTGATTGATCTGTCCGTGCCGGGCGTTCCCCGGCTCAGCTACCCCTTAGGAGACAACTCCAATGAGCCTCAACATCTTCTGGTTCCTCCCCACGCACGGTGATGGCAAGTACCTGGGCACCGCGCAAGGCGCCCGGGCGGTGGACCATGGTTACCTGCAGCAGATTGCCCAGGCGGCCGACCGCCTGGGGTTCGGCGGCGTGCTGATACCCACCGGGCGTTCCTGCGAGGATTCCTGGCTGGTGGCCGCGTCCCTGATCCCTGTTACCGAACGCCTGAAGTTCCTGGTGGCCCTGCGCCCTGGAATCATCTCGCCGACGGTCGCCGCGCGGCAGGCCGCCACGCTCGATCGCCTGTCCAATGGCCGGGCGCTGTTCAACCTGGTAACCGGTGGCGATCCGGACGAGCTGGCCGGTGACGGCCTGCACCTCAATCATCAGGAGCGCTATGAAGCGTCTGTCGAATTCACCCGCATCTGGCGCAAGGTGCTTGAAGGCGAAGAAGTCGATTACGACGGTAAACACATCCAGGTCAAAGGCGCCAAGCTGCTGTACCCACCCATCCAGCAGCCTCGTCCACCGTTGTATTTCGGTGGTTCCTCCGAAGCCGCCCAAGACCTGGCTGCAGAGCAGGTCGAGCTGTACCTGACCTGGGGCGAGCCGCCCAGCGCGGTGGCTGAAAAGATCGCCCAGGTGCGTGATAAGGCAGCTGCCCAGGGCCGCGAAGTGCGGTTTGGCATTCGCCTTCATGTGATCGTGCGTGAGACCAATGCGCAAGCATGGGAAGCGGCTGAAAAACTCATATCCCATTTGGACGACGACACCATCGCTCGCGCCCAGGCGTCGCTCGCCCGTTTCGACTCGGTAGGGCAGCAGCGCATGGCCGCGCTGCACAATGGCCGCCGCGACAAGCTTGAAGTCAGCCCTAACCTGTGGGCGGGGGTAGGTCTGGTTCGCGGAGGTGCAGGCACTGCGCTGGTGGGCGATGGCCCGACCGTCGCCGCGCGGGTCAAGGAATATGCCGCCCTGGGCATCGACACCTTCATCTTCTCTGGCTACCCGCACCTTGAAGAGTCATACCGGGTGGCCGAACTGTTGTTCCCGCACCTGGACGTACAACGGCCTCAGCCTGCGACCAGCGGCGGCTACGTGAGCCCGTTCGGCGAGATGGTTGCCAACGACATCCTGCCCAAGTCCGTGGCCCAGCGATGAGGGGCATTGTATGAGTCGGAAAACCTCGAATACCGTGATAGAGCGCTTGGCGCCCTGGGCGCTGCCGGTACTGCTGCTAGCCGCGTGGCAACTGGCGGTCAGCGCGGGCTGGCTGTCGACCCGCATTCTGCCAGCGCCCAGCGCCGTGCTGACAGCCGGCGTCGACCTGGTACGCAGCGGAGAAATCTGGACGCACCTGGCCATCAGCGGCTGGCGTGCCGGGCTGGGCTTTCTGATCGGTGGCAGCATCGGCCTGGTGCTGGGTTTCATCACGGGGCTGTCCAACTGGGGCGAGCGCCTGCTCGACAGTTCGGTGCAGATGATCCGTAACGTGCCGCACCTGGCACTGATTCCGCTGGTGATCCTGTGGTTCGGTATTGATGAGTCGGCGAAGATCTTTCTGGTAGCGCTGGGCACGCTGTTCCCTATCTACCTGAACACCTACCACGGCATCCGCAACGTCGACCCAGCACTGGTCGAAATGGCCCGTAGCTACGGCTTGTCTGGTTTCAGCCTGTTCCGTCAGGTGATTCTGCCGGGTGCGCTGCCTTCGATTCTGGTGGGTGTGCGCTTTGCCCTGGGCTTCATGTGGCTGACCCTGATCGTTGCCGAAACCATCTCGGCCAATGCCGGCATCGGTTACCTGGCCATGAACGCCCGTGAGTTCCTGCAAACCGATGTGGTGGTGCTGGCCATCGTCCTCTACGCCGTGCTGGGCAAGCTTGCAGACCTGGCCGCCCGCGGCCTTGAACGTATATGGCTGCGCTGGCACCCGGCCTATCAGGTGGCAAGGAAGGAGGCCGTATGACCATTCTGAACGACTCGCCACAACGCCTGCTGCGCGGTATCCCGCTGGCTTCCAGCAGCCTGCGCAAGGCGTTTGGCCCGCGCGAAGTATTGAAGGGCCTCGACCTGAACATCCCGGCTGGCCAGTTCGTCGCCATCGTAGGGCGCAGCGGCTGCGGCAAAAGCACGCTGCTGCGCTTGCTGGCCGGGCTCGACCAGCCCACTGCCGGGCAGCTGCTGGCCGGTGCGGCGCCGCTGGAAGAGGCTCGAGAAGAAACCCGCTTGATGTTCCAAGACGCCCGCCTGTTACCGTGGAAAAGGGTCATCGATAACATTGGCCTGGGTCTTAAAGGAGACTGGCAGCCCCGTGCCTTGCAGGCACTGGAAGCGGTAGGCCTGGCCGATCGCGCCCATGAATGGCCTGCAGCGTTGTCCGGTGGGCAGAAGCAGCGCGTGGCCCTGGCCCGTGCGCTTATCCACCAGCCGCGCCTGCTGTTGCTTGATGAGCCGCTCGGCGCGCTGGATGCCCTGACCCGCATCGAAATGCAGCAACTGATCGAGCGCCTGTGGCGCCAGCATGGCTTCACCGTGTTGCTGGTGACGCATGATGTGAGCGAGGCGGTCGCCGTGGCCGACCGGGTGATTCTGATCGAAGAAGGCGAGGTGGGCCTGGACCTTGCCGTCGACCTGCCTCGGCCCCGTGCACGTGGCTCCCATCGCCTGGCCGCGCTGGAAAGCGAGGTCCTGCAACGTGTTCTGTCGGCGCCGGGCACAGCCCCCGAACCTGACCCTGTAGCCCCTTTGCCCACGCAACTGCGCTGGGCGCTCTGAACCCACTGAAGCCCTTAGAAGGAATTACCCCATGACCATCAAAGCCATCAACGTTCGTAACCAGTTCAAAGGCACTGTGAAAGAAATTCTGGAAGGCCCGGTATTGTCGGAAATCGACGTGCAGACTGCTTCCGGTATCGTCACCTCGGTGATCACTACCCGCTCGGTGCGTGAACTGGAGCTGCAGGTTGGCAGCGAAGTGATCGCCTTCGTTAAATCCACCGAAGTGTCCATCGCCAAGCTGTAAGGCAAGTGGCACCCGGGCTGTCAGGCAGCCCGGGTGATGGAGCATTTGTCAGTCAGCCGGGCGCAGGCTGCCGAACAGTTTGTTGGCCTGAGCCTCGGTCATGGCCGCGCGCCACGCCCCTTCCCCCAGGTCCCGTTCGCTGGCCAGTTTCAGGTGGCCTGCTTCAAGTCGAGTGAAGCCGCTTGAGGGTTTGTGCCGGAAGTGGAAGTGCGCATACCACAGCGGCTGCCCGCTGGCCCGATCCACTATGCGGTATTCCTCAAGATACTCCACCGGGTTGCCTTTGCGGTCCCGTTTCGGGTTCAGCGTGCGCGACCAGCCAAGCTCTACCTCCTGCTGCTCCACCAGGTATTCCAGGTAAGCCACCGTCGGCTTACTGCTTGCTTTGCTCTGGGCTATGCGCAGTTGCCGGCCCAGGGCATGCATCTCTGCTGCAGCGGTGTCCAGTTGCTGGATCAGCGCCAGGTGGCTGGCGTTTAACGAAGTACCCGCCTTGCGCCGGATGCTCTCGCCCAGAAAACGCAGCTGCTGGGCGTGGCCTTCGGCGATGTCTTCCAGGTCTACCGGGAGAGTTTGTGGTTTCCGATACTGGTGCAGCTTGGCCCGTTGCTGATCGATGGCGGCCAGACGGGCACTGGCGGTTTCAAGCAGCGAGGAGAGGGGGGGCGTCGGCATCTGGGGCTCGTTTGCTACCTGTTGCCATTTGCCGTTTTCGCTTTTGGCGTAAACGGTGTGCGGCTGTTCGGAATTGGGCTGGTTGATACGCATGCGCGCCTGGCCGCGCTCGACGAACTCGTTACCGATCAACGGCCCCTCCACCGTCTCGAACAAGCGTGGGCGGCTCGCGCCCCGCGGGGGGTGGTCGGTAGAAGGGCGGGCTGAGCTGGCCTTGGCGAGGTTGGCATCGATTTCGTCGATCAACTCCCGCATGAGTTGACGAAACGACAAGGTTTCTGCTGGTGCCAGCAAGTCCGTGAAGTTGTCTTCCCATGCCGTCAGGTGGTTCAGGTAGCGCACATAGCGGCTTCTGGCGTGGCTGAGGAACGTGCGTTCCTGGGCCCGGCTGAGGCGCGCTTGCGGCAGCTGAACCTGGCTGTACAGCGTGCTGCGCAGAGCAACCCCCTGTTCATGGAAGTGGGTCATGAAGGCCCCCATATGCGGGTGTTCTACCGCGCTTGCCTTGAAAAGGGTGACCGACAGAATCGACGCCCTGACCACGCGGATGTTGCTCAGGTCCAGCACCAGGCCGGTCTGCTGGGCACGGGCCATGTATGTGCTCAGGGTATTGCCTTGCAAGGCCCTGCGCCGTACCTGATGGCTGGTTGCCAGGCGTTCGGCCTCCATCAGCGTCAGCACCATCTCTCTATTTGCCGCCAACGTATTCTGGGTCAGGCGCTTGGCCACCGACGTGGGTACGGTAGATTCAGCTAATGCCTGAACGGCGCTGTACGCCAGCTTGATCTGGTTGGTGGCGAAGGTAAAGCGTGCTGAAACCAGGTGCATGTCCAGCACCGCCATTTCAACAATGTTTTCCTCGCACAGGGTCTTGAAGCGTACGTAATCTGCCCGAGCCAGCGTGGCACGTTGCTCCCGCAGGCGCGCCACGGCCTGCTCATTGAACGCGATGTTGCCCTGAACTTCTTCAGCCAGTTGCGTGCGTGCATTGACGTAGGCAGCTCGTTGCCCGTCAGTGGGCTGCGTACCTTCGGCCACAGCCTCCACTGCCGCGCGGTAGGCCGCCTGCTTCTGCGCCAAACGGGACCGGCAGCGTACGAGTTCGTCGTTGATGTCGTGTGCCAATTCCAGCCCTGTAAGGCGCCTGGGCTGGGCGCGCATTGCTCTGCGCCAATAGGCAACACCGTGATTGAGCAGTGTGGTGAGTGCACCGCCGCCTCCGCGCAGGGCGCTGTCCACCAGCAGGCCACTGAGGCGGCCAGGCGTTTCCCAAACACCGTGCTCGCTGAGGCGTACAGGTTGACGATAGCTGCGCATACCGTGGGGTTTCAGCCTCCAGGTCAGGTAAGCGGCGTCCCATTCAACCGCGTACCAGGCGGCATTGCGCGTGATGTATGTTTGCCGCGTTGCCGTATGCTCGAACACGCCAGCGCCCTGGGGAAGGCTGGAGCGCTTCATCGGGCCGATGGGCAGGTCCGTTTCATAGCCGCCGAAGGCACTGTGGGTCGGTTGGGGTATTCCGCTCACCTGCCGCAGGGGTTGCAGGCGCTGGCGTTGCTGGGCCAATAGCCGCGCTGTGATAGCAGGCTTGCCAATAGCTGCACCCGTTGGGGCCATGGTCAGTACAGCATCGCTGAGCGACTGCAATAGGCTGACGAGGTGCATCAGGCCTTCTTCCAGGTTGCGTTGTTCGAAAGCAGTGACCGCAGCAGTAGCCGCCTGCCAGCCATCGAAAAGTGCAAGGCCGGTACCCACGCCTGGCAATACCCCCAGTACCATTCGCAGCCCCATGAAGAAGTAATGGTCAAATACCTGTGGCGCAGCGAGGGCCACATCGGCCTGGCTGCGAGAGGTGTTACGATGGGTGCGAATGAGCGCCCCCATGCCTTGACGAGCTTCATAGGTAGGCAAGGATTCGAGACGCGCAATGCCTATGCCGATAAACCCGTGAAATCCTGACTTCAGTGCGGCGTCGATGTATCGCTCATGCTCATCCGGATCACCGCTCAAGGTTTGCTCAGCCAGGTAGCGGGCCATGGCTTTGTCCAAGGCCATGCTTTGCAGCGCTTGGCATGCCGCATCGCTGTCTGAGTACTGGCTGACGACCTTGCCATTGGGCGCATCCGGCATATAGAGCAACACAGGGCTTGTCTGGCCCTGCACCAGCGTGATGCCGGACAAAGCGACGCTGTCGCTCGAACCATCTGCTGCTACTCCTGGCTTCAACTCCAGCGAGTGGTAGGCAAGGGTCCTGGCTGCGCCTGCAGCCACCTGTTCGTTGTAAAACGTTTCAAGCATGCGTTGGCCGCTGGCATCCAGGCTGGCAGGGCGGCTTAGCAGCAGAAGCTTCAAGCGATGTTCGTAAGGCGCACGCAGGGTTTCCTGACGCCAAGCGACCTGCCAGGGCGTTTCGTGCTCCAAGCCCAGGTAGGCTTGAACGATGTGTGTCTCGAAGCGGCCCGCGGCATCCAGTTCGGTGACCAGTGCGGCAATGCGCGCCGGCGTAAGCCGCGCGGCCAGGTAAGGGTTGGCAGGTTCGAACTTGACGGTGGCATTGCCCAGGCGCAAGCGGCGATGTTCATCGAGCGCCACCATGATGAATGTTTCAAGTGGCACATCGCTGCGGGCCGTGCTGAATATGGGCACATCCCGCGCTCCGGCACCACCGGCGGCCGATTGGCCCGTGACCACTTTGCTGATGGTGACACTGTCAGCGATGTCGAGGGTGATCTGCCCGGCATCCTGCACACCGAATTCGGTTTGCAAGTAGTCCTTGAGCAGTTGGCGGGCAAATTGGTCGCGCGGCTGCAGACTTAAAGCGAGAAGGCTTGCAGAGGTGTGCAGTGACGCTTGCAGTGTTTCGATCTGGGCAGCCACTGCGGCGATCTGTTGTGCATCGAGATGGCTCAATCGGGGCAGGTTTTGTTGAAAATGGCTGCTGCGGTTTTTCTCGGCGAATCGCGCAAAGGCTGTCAACCTGGCGAGATGTTCACTGATGCACAGCCGCTGACGCGCTTGTTCGCATGACGTGTCGGCTGGCAGAGCCGCAGCGATGGCGTCAACGCAGTGCAACATGAAGTGCCCATCGACGGGCGGATGCTCGAATGCAAAGGTGGGCGCGTTGCTCAGACTAGCGTGCAGCGGCACGCCATCACTGGCGTGGGCCGCCTCCAGTAGTGCATCAGCCCATGCACCGTCGAGTGTAGCCAGCAGGCTGCGTTCAAGTGCCGGTTCGTCCGCGAACATCAGCAGCCCGCCACGTTGGCCTGGGCGGTACAGCAGCAGGCTTGGGTCATGCGCTTGGCCTGTCTCAGCCGGCAGCTCACGCACTGTTATGTAACCGCTCAATACCCAGCGCTGACCGGCGCTGGTCACTGCCAAGGCGCGAACCTGTACAGGCCTTTGCAGGCTTGGCTCAGGCCTGTCCACAAGGTGTTCCACCCAGCCAAGATGGGTAGCTGTCAACTCGCCCAGCGTGTGTTGCAGCCGTGCTTCGGCCAGCAATGCCTTGCATAGCCACTCTGCAATCTGTGTGCGCCTGGGGATGTCGCCCGCCGGCTGTTGCAGCATGACGCTACTCACGGGCTCTGGCAGGGCGAGTAGGTAGGTGTCCAGCGTGCTCTTCAACAGGTCCTGCGCCACCTGTTGTTCGCGCAGCAGTGTCACTTTGGCCGAAGTCGGTGCAATGTCGCCTTTCAGGTAACCCTCCAGCAGGGCTTCCTGCTGTTCGACACGCTGCTGGCGCCAGGCGATGGGCAGGTGCTGCTCCAGGCAGGCGAAGTGCACCTCCTGCGCAGCCATGGCGGCGTCGTCGGCACATACCTGAGCGATTTGTGCCGCCAGGTTCTCAGGCAGAGCCCCTGCCACGATGGCGTTTCGCTTATTCTCCCATGCCTGCAGGTCTGTCCAGTCCAGTGGGTCAATGGCGTGGGTTTGGCACGCCTGCAGCAGGTGGTGGTCGATGAGGCCCTCTTGCTGCGCCAGCGTTTCTGCCATTAGAGCGCTGAATCCATCGCCGTGTAGCGGCGTGATGAGTACATTGTCGCTGCTGCCCAGGGTGATGGGCCATCGCGGGTCCGACCAAAAGATATGACGGTTCTCGAATACCCAAGTGCGCAGGTGCTGCAGGTCATTGAAAGGCACAGTGCAGGTCGTGAGTCCTGGGATGTACAGCAACCAGCCGGTGGCTTCTGGTTCGGGCTCTACAACTATCGCCGCAACACTATTAAGCGTTGGCGCGCCGGTGGGCTGCCATTGCAGTTGAGCAAAGCTTGGTGTGGCTCGCCTTGCAGTCAGCCAGGCAGTGATTTCCAGCTTTCCCAGTCCGTAAGCAATGTCCAGGCTGCGCTCGAAATGCTCGCGCAGCAGGGTGCTTGCGTGGCTTTGGCGTGATACGGCAGTACCCGGCATGCGGGCAGCCCAGTAACCATTGGTAGCCCGCAGCCTAGCGGTGCTTGCCAGCGGCCCAAGGTAACGTATCCAGTCAGCGGCGTTCAGCTGAGCCTGAGCACTGCCCTGTGCAAAGCCCCACGTTGTCCAGCTGGCAAACGGGCGGGTGAACGCTGGGTTCGTCAGCAGGCGGGCTGCGAATGAAAGCAAGGTGATCTGCCTGGTCTCATCACGCAGCCCGCAATGGGTTGGGTCTATCCGTAACTGAGCCTGCAGCGTATCGAGCAATGTCTGACGCAGGCTGGGCGCCTGACCGAACAGTGCTCTGAGCTGCGTGGTGCAGGCTGTCAAGGCCGGCTGTGCGGCGACCAGCAAATTACCTTTGCCGGCCAGACGTTCGGGTACGGCGGTCAGGGACGAGGCGGAGAACGTCTTGATAAGTTCCGACTGGGCGGGAGTGGTGGGCATGGTGATGTCCTAATGGGTCGGCATGTGGTGCCCCCATTGAAAGCATCGCGATGGTTCAGCCGGTGGTAGATGTATAGGTTCAGCTCGCCTTGCGCGGTGGCAGGAAGGGCGGCAGATAGAGGGACATATAGGCTTCGAACACACGCATGCCTTCTTCGGCCATGCGTGGGGTGATCTGGTCGAACAATTGCATCGACCGGGCATAGACCCGGTCGCTCAGCTCCATGGCCAGGGCGAACACGTGTACATCGTCTGGCAGGCTCGGCAACTGGAAGTGCCGGTCGAACAGGCGGTGCATCAGTTCGCCCAGTTCCATATCGTGTCGGCGGTCGGCCTGCACCACTTCACTGAGCCCATGCTGGGCCAGAATCAGCTGCCTGGCCGCGGCGTCCTGGTGATAGATGTCCAGCATGCGCTGTTCGATCAGCCGGGACAGCTGGTGCCAAGTGGTGAGCGCGCTGCTGTCGATGGGCGCGCTGAGGGCTTCGCGAAATGCCCGGTGAACGTCAGCAGTCAGGGCTTCGAGCAGCGCAGGCACGCTGGCGAAGAAGTGGTAGACCGACGACGGCGGGATTTGCGCGCGCTCGGCCACGCTGTAGATCGACAGGCCAGCCACCCCGCCCTCTGCCAGGAGCTCGCGGGCAGCTGCCAGGATCGCTTCGATCCGGGCCTGGCTGCTGGCGCGCGGCTTGCGCGCTGAGGTGTTGCGGGTCATCAGTTGCTGATTGCCAGGATACTGGCCTGGTAGGCGCCCACGAAGGTGTCGAACTCGCCCACTTCTTCCTGTTCCATCTGGGATTGCTTGGCCAGGGACTCGCGCGCCTGTGTTTCGAAGGCCTGCTGCTGGTCGGGGCTCAGGGGCTGCTCGCGCAGTGTCTGGGCGTGGAGACGACTTTGCCGCAGCGAGAACGCGATGAAACTCTCGTCATGCTCGGTCATGCGCGCCAACACTTGGGCCGATGGGGTCAGCTCAGGGTCGTCGACTTTCGCCTGCTGGGCTTGCAGGGCCTGCACGTGATCATCTCCGCCCTGGGCCTGGTCGAGCAGGTTGGCCAATTGACCGATCTGAGCAATCAACTCGCTGGCCCAGTCTTTGAGAGGTACAGGCTGCCCATCACGCTGCAACTTCAGGCCTGGACGCCGGCCTTCTTTGACCACGCTCAGGAAATTGCTGGTGCACTGGCTGCATTCGTTGTTGTTGAGCTGCGGGCTGTCGTCCAGCGCGCAGAACAGCAGAAACGCATCGAGAAAGCGTGCCTCGGTGAGGTCGATGCCCACCGGCAGGAGCGGGTTGATGTCCAGGCAGCGCACCTCCACGTACTGCACCCCGCGGGAGGTAAGCGCCTGGATTGGGCGCTCGCCTGAGTAGGTCACCCGCTTGGGACGGATGTTGGAGTAGTACTCGTTCTCGATTTGCAGAATGTTGGTGTTCAGCTGTACCCACTCGCCATCGACATGGGTGCCAATCTCCACATAGGGTGGGTACGGCGTGCCCACCGCCTTGCGCAGGCTGTCGGTATAGCTGGCCAGGTTGTTGTAGCAGGGCGTCAGGCCCGCCTGGGCATTGCTCTGGTAGCCCAGGTCGCTCATGCGCAGGCTGGTGGCGTAGGGCAGGTAGAGGGTTTCGCCATCGAGCTCTTCGAGCTGATGGGCGCGACCCCGCAGAAAGCCCTTGTCCAAGGCGGGCGAGGCGCCGAACAGGTACATGAGCAGCCAGCTGTAGCGACGGAAATTGCGGATCAAGGCAATGTAGGCGGCCGATTGGTAATCCCGTTCGTTCTCAGTGCTGCCTTCGGCTTCGCGCAGCAATGGCCACAGGGCCTCGGGCAGCGAGAAGTTGTAATGGATGCCGGCGATGCACTGCATGGTGCGGCCGTAGCGCAGGGCCAGGCCCTTGCGATAGACATGCTTGAGCTTGCCGATGTTGGAGGTGCCGTACTCGGCGATGGGGATATCTTCTTCAGCCGGCAGCGAACACGGCATCGACGGGCTCCACAGGTACTCATCGCTAAGCTTGGTATAGACGAACCTGTGAATCTGCTCGAGGTTTTCCAGCACCGCAGCGGCGTCAGGCAGCGCGGGGGTGATGAATTCAAGCAGTGATTCGGAATAATCGGTGGTGATCTGTTCGTTGGTCAGCGCCGCGCCTAGTGCTTCAGGGTGCGGTGTCTGGGCCAGACGGCCACTGTCTGTCACGCGCAGGCATTCGCGCTCAATGCCGTGCAGACACTGCTTGAGCAAGGGGAGATTGGCGCCGAGCAAGCTCAGGCGGCGGTTGAGGAGTGTGCTCAAGATGTATTCCTTCACGCGTCAGTCGCCCCAATATGGGGGTAGAGAGGACGGTCTACAAGGGTAGGTGGAAGGGAACGGGCGTTGTCGCCTGGTTTACCGCGGCCCCAGCAGTGCGCGCGCACTGCCGAAATTACCGCAGATAGTGCTTTGTGAGCTAGAGAGCGACGAAGGTTCCTTGCGCCTTGGCCACCAGCTTGTCGCCCTGAACTACGTCAGCGTCGACCACCAGCGTGCGCTTCCCTGCGTGCAATACCCGAGCGGTGCATAGCACCTCGCCATCGCTGACGGCGCGCAGGTAGTTGATCTTGCATTCGAGGGTGACGCTCTGCTGCTCGAAGCCGTGGCTGGACGAGCAGGCCAGCCCCATGGCGATGTCCACCAGGCTGAAGATCGCCCCGCCATGAAGCTTCTGGCCCCGGTTGCGCAGGTGCGGCGCCACCGCCAGGCTTACCTCGGCAACGCCCGCTTCCAGGCGTTGCAGGCTGCAGCCCAGCAGTTGGCTGAAGGCGCTTTGTACGTACTCCGGCGCCACGTCCATCACTTCTTCTTCAACTGCTTGGCGTTGGCGAACAGGGCAGCCATGGCGTTGTTGGCCGGCGCTGCAGTGGCGGTCTCGCGCTGACGGGGCGCCGGTTGCTGACGGCCACCCCCCTGGCCACGTCCGCCACCCCGGTTGCCTTCGACCTTTTCGCCCGGCGTGTCGCTCATGCGCATGGACAGGCCAACACGCTTGCGCGGAATGTCCACTTCCATGACCTTGACCTTGACCACATCGCCAGCCTTGACCGCTTCGCGTGGGTCCTTGACGAACTTTTCCGACAGCGCCGAGATGTGCACCAGCCCATCCTGATGCACGCCGATATCCACGAACGCGCCGAAATTGGTGACGTTGGTCACTACGCCTTCCAGGATCATCCCAGGCTCCAGGTCCTTGAGGTCCTCGACCCCGTCCTGGAAGGTGGCCGTCTTGAACTCCGGGCGCGGGTCGCGGCCAGGCTTGTCCAGTTCCTGCAGGATGTCGGTCACCGTGGGCAGGCCAAAGGTTTCGTCGGTGAACTTCTTCGGGTCCAGGCGCTTGAGGAAACTGCTGTCCCCGATCAGCGAGCGGATGTCCCGGTCGGTATTGGCAGCGATGCGCTGCACCAGCGGGTAAGCCTCGGGGTGAACGGCAGAGGCGTCCAGCGGGTTGTCGCCGTTCATCACGCGCAAGAAGCCTGCGGCCTGCTCGAAGGTCTTCTCACCCAGCCGGCTGACCTTCTTCAAGGCCGCACGGGTGGCAAACGGGCCGTTGGCATCACGGTGGGCCACGATGTTCTGTGCCAGGGTCGTGTTCAACCCCGAAATACGCGTGAGCAGGGCGACCGACGCGGTGTTCACGTCCACGCCGACGGCGTTCACGCAATCCTCGACGACGGCGTCGAGGCCGCGTGCCAGCTTCACTTGCGACACGTCGTGCTGGTACTGGCCCACGCCGATGGACTTGGGATCGATCTTGACCAGCTCGGCCAGTGGATCCTGCAGGCGACGTGCAATCGAGACCGCGCCACGGATCGACACATCCAGGTCGGGGAATTCCCGAGCCGCCAGCTCCGATGCCGAGTACACCGAGGCGCCGGCTTCGGAGACCATGACCTTGGTGATCTTCAGGGCAGGGTACTGCTTGACCAGGTCAGCCACCAGCTTGTCGCTCTCGCGGCTGGCGGTGCCATTGCCGATGGCGATGAGCTCGACCGAATGCTTGGCGCACAGCGCAGCCATCACCGAAAGCGTGCGGTCCCATTCGTTTCTGGGGGCATGGGGATACACGGTTGTGTAGTCGAGCAGCTTGCCAGTGGCATCGACCACGGCGATCTTGCAGCCTGTGCGCAGGCCAGGGTCGAAGCCCAGCGTGGCGCGCGGGCCGGCAGGCGCTGCCAGCAGCAGGTCATGCAGGTTGTGGGCGAAGACGTTGATTGCCTCACCCTCGGCATTGTCGCGCAGTTCCCCGAACAGGTCGGTCTCCAGGTGGGTGTAGAGCTTGACCTTCCAGGTCCAGCGCACCACTTCGCCTAGCCATTTATCGGCCACGCGGCCGCGGTTCTCGATGCCGACGTGCTCACCGATCATCAATTCGCACGGGTGCAGGGTACCCGGCAGCTCTTCGCCCACTTTCAGCGAGGCGCTGAGCACGCCTTCGTTGCGCCCGCGGAAGATCGCCAGCGCGCGGTGCGACGGCGCGCTGCGCAGCAGCTCGTCATGGGCGAAGTAGTCGCGGAACTTGGCGCCTTCTTCTTCCTTGCCGGGCACCACGCGCGCGCTGAGCACCGCTTCCTGCTTGAGGAAGCTGCGCAGTTTGTCGAGCAGGGCTGCATCTTCGGCGAAACGCTCCATGAGGATGTATTTGGCTCCCTCCAGCGCAGCCTTGACGTCTGCCACGCCCTTGTCGGCGCTGACAAAGCGCGCCGCTTCGCTTTCCGGGGCCAGGGACGGGTCGGCGAACAGGCTGTCGGCCAGCTCGCCCAAGCCAGCTTCCAGGGCGATCTGGCCCTTGGTGCGGCGCTTTTGCTTGTAGGGCAGGTAGAGGTCTTCGAGGCGCGTCTTGGTGTCGGCCAGCTTGATCTCGCGCGCCAGTTCCGGCGTCAGCTTGCCTTGCTCCTCGATGCTGGCAAGGATGCTGATGCGGCGCTCGTCGAGTTCGCGCAAGTAGCGCAGGCGCTCTTCCAGGTGGCGCAGCTGGGTGTCGTCCAGGCTGCCGGTCACCTCTTTGCGGTAACGGGCGATGAAAGGCACGGTAGAGCCTTCGTCCAACAGGCCCACGGCCGCCTCGACCTGTTGTGGGCGTACGCCCAGTTCCTCGGCGATACGGCTGTTGATGCTGTCCATGTAAACCACCTGACGTTCTTGAATACGGAGTCGCCGGTGGGCCTTTCGCCCGGCGGCGCTGGATGAAAGCGGCGCATTATACCCATCGCAAACGGCTTGCGGTGATGGCCTGGCGCCAGTTGGAAGTGGCGTCCCGGGAAAAATCTGCTAACAATGCTCACGGCACGCGTTGCAGCGGCTACGCCATAATGCGCAGCGATACCAGAGGAGTAATTCATGACCGGCACGCCAACTACCGCTGAAGGTGAAAAAATTCTGATCGTCGACGACGATCCAGGGCTCAGCAGCCTGCTTGAACGTTTCTTCACCAGCAAGGGTTATCGTGCCCGCGCGGTCCCCAACACCGAGCAGATGGACCGCCTGCTCCAGCGTGAAGTGTTCAACCTGGTGGTGCTCGACCTGATGCTGCCGGGCGAAGACGGCTTGTCCGCCTGCAAGCGCCTGCGCCAACAGAACAATCAGATCCCCATCATCATGCTCACGGCCAAAGGTGACGAGCTCAGCCGCATCAAGGGCCTGGAACTGGGCGCCGACGACTACCTCGGCAAGCCGTTCAACCCCGACGAGCTGATGGCCCGGGTCAAGGCCGTGCTGCGTCGCCAGGCACCTTCGGTGCCCGGTGCGCCGGGCAGCGAGGACGAGTCGGTCACCTTCGGCGACTACGAGTTGTCCCTGGCCACTCGCGAACTCAAGCGTGGCGACGAAGTGCACATGCTCACCACGGGCGAATTCGCCGTGCTCAAGGCCCTGGTGATGCATGCCCGCGAACCGTTGACCCGCGACAAACTCATGAACCTGGCACGCGGGCGTGAATGGGATGCGCTGGAGCGCTCCATCGACGTACAGATCTCGCGCCTGCGCCGCATGATCGAGCCAGACCCGTCCAAACCGCGCTACATCCAGACGGTATGGGGTGTGGGCTATGTGTTCGTACCGGATGGAAACGCCGGCAAATGACGCTGCTGCCTAGATGAAGACGCCGCTGTGGTTTCCGCAGAGTTTCTTCGCGCGCACCTTGTGGCTGGTGCTGATCGTCGTCCTGTTCTCCAAGGCGTTGACCCTGGTCTACCTGCTGATGAACGAGGACGTTTTGGTCGATCGGCAGTACAGCCACGGCGTGGCATTGACCTTGCGCGCCTATTGGGCGGCCGATGAAGAGAACCGTGACCAGATCGCCGAGGCGGCAGGCCTGATCCGGGTAACCGGTGCTGGCGTACCGGAGGGCGAGCAGCACTGGCCCTACAGCGAAATCTACCAACGGCAGATGCAGGCCGAGCTTGGCGAGGACACCGAGGTACGGCTGCGCATCCATGCACCGCCTGCCTTATGGGTCAACGCGCCCAGCCTGGGCCCGGGCTGGCTGAAAGTGCCGTTGTATCCCCACCCGTTGCGCGGGCAGAAAATCTGGAACGTGCTGGGCTGGTTCCTGGCCATTGGCTTGCTGTCCACTGCCTCAGCCTGGATATTCGTGCGTCAGTTGAACCAGCCGCTCAAACGCCTGGTGTTCGCCGCGCGCCAGCTTGGCCAGGGGCGCAGTGTGCGCCTGCCGGTCAGCGACACGCCCAGCGAAATGACCGAGGTGTACAAAGCCTTCAACCAGATGGCCGAGGATGTCGAGCAAGCCGGGCGCGAGCGCGAGTTGATGCTGGCTGGCGTCTCCCACGACTTGCGCACCCCGCTGACCCGGCTGAGACTTTCACTGTCCTTGCTCGGCAGCGACAGTGAGCTGAGCGACGACATGGTGCGCGATATCGAAGACATGGACGCCATTCTCGACCAGTTCCTGGCGTTCATTCGCGACGGGCGGGACGAGCCCCTCGAAGAAGTCGATCTTGGCGCGTTGGTGCGTGAAGTGGTCGCACCCTACAACCAGCCCGAGGAACGTGTTCGCTTGTGCCTGGAGCCCATACCGCCGTTTCCATTGCGCCGGGTGTCGCTCAAGCGCATGTTGGGCAACCTGATTGGCAATGCCCTGCACCATGCGGGCAAGGGCGTCGAGGTTGCAGCCTATGTCTCGGGGGACGAAAGCGCCCCGTATGTGGTGCTGAGCGTGCTTGACCGAGGGGCAGGAATCGACGAATCCGAGCTCGAGACCATCTTCAACCCGTTCATTCGGGGTGACCGTGCCCGAGGCGGCAAAGGCACCGGGCTGGGCCTGGCCATCGTCAAGCGAATCGCCGCCCAGCATGGCGGCAACGTCGAGCTGCGCAATCGTTCTGGGGGCGGTATCGAAGCGCGGGTACGGTTACCCTTGGGGCTGCTATTGCCGCGCAACGCTGTCTGATCGCAAGTCTGGCACTGGCGTGCTTCCAGGGGCCGATCAGCCACCGAGGAAGCAGGCTGGCCTGGTAGGCAGCCAGCGGGGCGATCAGCCCTTGCCCTTGGTTCGGGTCTGGTTGGGCCCGCCGTTCTTCTCCAGGTGTTCGAAAATCATGCCGGCTACGTCCTTGCCGGTAGTCACCTCGATGCCCTCCAGCCCCGGTGACGAGTTGACCTCCATTACCAGTGGGCCGTGGTTGGAGCGCAGAATGTCGACGCCGGCCACGCTCAAGCCCATTACCTTGGCTGCGCGAATAGCCGTCATGCGCTCTTCCGGGGTGATCTTGATCAGGCTGGCAACCCCACCACGGTGCAGGTTGGAGCGAAACTCGCCGGGTTTGGCCTGGCGTTTCATCGACGCGATTACCTTGTCACCCACCACGAAGCAGCGGATATCAGCGCCACCGGCTTCCTTGATGTACTCCTGGACCATGATGTTCTGCTTGAGCCCCATGAAGGCTTCGATCACAGATTCGGCTGCCTTGGTGGTTTCGCACAGCACCACGCCAATGCCTTGGGTGCCCTCGAGGACCTTGATCACCAGCGGGGCGCCGTGGACCATCTGGATCAGGTCCGGAATGTCATCGGGCGAATGGGCGAAGCCGGTTACCGGCAAGCCAATGCCGCGGCGCGACAGCAATTGCAACGAGCGCAGCTTGTCGCGCGAACGTGCGATGGCGACCGACTCGTTGAGCGGGTACACCCCCATCATTTCGAACTGGCGCAGCACAGCGCAGCCATAGAAAGTGACAGAGGCACCAATGCGCGGGATGACTGCATCGAACCCTTCCAGTGGCTTGCCGCGGTAGTGAATCTGCGGCTTGTGGCTGGCGATGTTCATGTAGGCCCGCAGGGTATCGATCACCACCATCTCGTGACCACGCTGGGTACCGGCTTCGACCAGGCGGCGGGTGGAATACAGACGCGGATTACGCGAAAGCACAGCGATCTTCATGCAGCACCTGTCAAGGTAGTGTGGGTGGCCGGAAAGGCAGGTTTGTCTTGTACGTACTTCAGGCCCGGATTGACGACCAACTGGCCGTGAATCAGGGCCTTGGAACCCAGCAACAGGCGGTAACGCATGCTCTTGCGGCAAGCCAGGGTAAATTCGACAGCCCATACCCTGTCACCCAACGCGAGCGTGGTGCGAATGACATAACGGGTTTGGGCGTGGCCATTGGAGCTTCGAATGGTTTTCATGCTCACCAGCGGCGCCTCGCAGCGGCGATGACGCAATTGCACGATCGAACCCAGGTGCGCAGTGAATCGGACCCACGGCTGGCCATTGCGTTCGAAAGGTTCTATCTCGGTGGCATGCAGGCTGGAGGTGCTGGCGCCGGTGTCGATCTTGGCGCGTAGCCCTGCCACGCCCAGCTCGGGCAAGGCTACCCATTCCCGCAGGCCAATTACAGTCAGATGATCAAATGTCTTCACGAAACGCACCCAGCGGATGAGAGAGTGAACTGTAAGCATGGCGGGGAATTTTTGCATCCGATGCTTACGGTAGTACAGTTCCCCCAATCACGGAATTCGAGGTATCGGGATGGCACAGAAAGTCGAAGATGACGACAAGGTTCGCCTGGACAAATGGCTGTGGGCGGCGCGTTTCTACAAGACGCGCGCGCTGGCCAAGGCGGCCATCGAAAGTGGCAAGGTGCATTGCCGTGGCGAGCGATGCAAACCGGGCAAGGAGCCGCGGGTGGGCGATGAATTCGTCCTGCGTACGGGCTTCGACGAGCGCACGGTGGTGGTAAAGGCGCTGTCGGCCGTACGCCGCGGTGCACCGCAAGCGCAGGCCCTGTATGAAGAAACCGAAGAAAGCGTGCGCCGGCGCGAGCAGGCTGCGGCGCTGCGCAAGGCCGGTGCCACCGGTGTCACCACCGATGGGCGGCCGACCAAGAAGCAGCGCCGCCAGATACATCAATTGCACGGAAGCTTCGAGTAGCCGGGGCCGCCAGGCGGCCTGGGCTTAGCGCAGCACGGCCATCCGACCGACCAACGGCAACCTGCCCAGCAGCCTGAACAGCGGGGCGGTCCAGCGCACCAGCGCAGCACTGCTTCTGGCCGCCAGGGGCGTGTACAGGCTCCAGCCCAGAGCCAGCACCGCCATCAACAGGCCGCCGATGTAATCATCCTGGCCCCAGTGTGCGCCAGCGACCAGGCGTGGCAGCATGAACAGCACCGCCAGCCCCCAGATCACCAGGTACTGCCCGACGCGGCGACTGAAGACGCTCATGAACAACGCCCAGATGAGCAGTACCGAAGCATGATCGCCCGGGAAGCTCTTGCTGGAACGGTCCTTGAGCTCCCAGGTTGCCTCCAGGTGTGGGTAGTAGTCACTCAGGTGCACGGCGCCATCGAGCATCATCGATGGGCTGTTGTGTTGCCAACCGGCAGCGTCGACCCACTTGGAAAACAGTGCTCGAATCACCACTAAGAGCAGTAGCGTGACCAGAAAGCCGAAAAATGCCTGGCGAACCTGGGCGGCCTTGAACACCCAGTCGCCCCGGATCAGCGTGGCCAGCAGGATCAGGCCGACGACGATGTCGAACGGGCGCAGGCTGCCAACGGTCCAGATGTAGCGCCAGGCGGTGCTTTCAGCCAGCGGTGCGTTGAGGCTGTGGAACAGCCATTCGTCGAATGTCAGGCACAGCATCTGGCCAACAGGCCATAACCAGAAACACAGTAGCGCGATGGGCAGTAGCGTACAGGCTACCAATGGCCCCCGGGACCACCTCGCTTGGAACAGTGGTCGATTGTCCATAAGATACCTCGATCTCCTAACGGGAATGAGCGCCCGAAACGCTCGACGACGGGATTGCAAATCCCGGCAATTATCTTGTCATTATTTTCAGATAGCCAGACAACCATGAGCGATTTGCCAGATACAGATTTCACCCAACGTTTCATCTTCGACGAGCGCGATGTGCGCGGCGAGTGGGTGTCTCTCGATGACAGCTACGCCGCGGTGTTGGCGCGTCACGAGTACCCGGCGCCGGTCAAGACCTTGCTCGGCGAGCTGATGGCCGCCACCGCGCTGCTGGTCGGTGCCCTCAAGTTCGACGGCCTGCTGATCCTGCAGGCGCGCTCGGAAGGGCCTCTTCCATTGCTGATGGTCGAGTGCTCCGGGGACCGAGACATCCGCGGCATGGCCCGCTACGAGGCCGACCAGATTGCAGCCGATGCCACCCTGTCCGAGCTGATGCCAGGCGGGCACCTGACGCTGACCATCGATCCGGTCAGGGGCCAGCGCTACCAGGGCACTGTCGAGCTCGACGGTGCCGACCTCTCGGAATGCTTCACCAATTACTTCGTGCAATCCCAGCAGCTGAACACTCGGTTCTGGCTGCACGCCGAGGCGGGCAAGGCCCGTGGCCTGCTGCTGCAGCAGCTGCCGCGCGACCGTCAGCCCGACGACGAGGAACGTGAAGACAGCTGGCAGCATGTAGTGGCCCTGGCCAAGACCCTCAAGCCGCAAGAGTGGGCCGAAGCCAACGAAACCCTGCTGCACCGCCTGTACCACGAAGATGCCGTGCGCCTGTTCGACGTCCAGCCCCTGCGCTTCAACTGCAGCTGCTCGCGCGAGCGTTCCGGCAATGCGCTGGTAAGCCTGGGTGAAGCCGATGCCAAGGCGTTGGTAGAGGAATGCGGGGGTACGGTGGAGATCGACTGCCAGTTCTGCAATGAGCGGTATTTCTTCGATGCCAGCGATGTCGCACAGCTCTTTGCGGGCGGCGGCACGGACTCTGCCTCAGAAACTCTTCACTGAAACGTTTCACTACAGGAGATTCTCCTGTCGAATTGCGCAAAAGCTCGGTTCTGACAGGAGGGGCCTACTTTTTTTGGGCGTTTCTGGCATAATCCGGCCACTTTTTTCGCTGTAGTAGTTTTTCTGAAACGACTACAAAACGTTTGGAGCACTCGGCCTCGGGCCGGATGGGGTATCTCATGACGCAAGCCAACAACACCGTGTACACCGACCTGAGCGTCGATGAGCTGGTAAAAGAAGCGCTGCAACGCGGTGAAGGTGTACTAGCCGACACGGGTGCACTGGTCGTGGAGACCGGCCACCGTACCGGCCGTTCCCCGGCTGACCGTTTCATCGTCGAAGAACCTTCCACCCAGGACGCCATTGCCTGGGGCCCGATCAACCGCAAGTTCCCGGCCGACAAGTTCGATGCCCTGTGGGACCGCGTCGAGGCGTTCAACAACGCCCAGGATCACTTCGTTTCCTACGTCCACGTAGGGGCGGCGGCCGAGCACTACCTGCCAGTCAAGATGACCACCCAGACGGCCTGGCAGAACCTGTTCGGGCGTTGCCTGTTCATCAACCCGGAGCAGTTCAACCCGGCTGGTCGTGGCGAGTGGCAGATCCTCAACGTCGCCAACTTCGTCTGCGAGCCTGAGCGTGATGGCACCAACTCCGATGGTTGCGTGATCATCAACTTCGCCCAGAAGAAAGTGCTGATCGCTGGCATGCGTTACGCTGGCGAAATGAAGAAAGCCATGTTCTCAGTGCAGAACTTCCTGCTGCCGGCTGCCGACGTACTGCCAATGCACTGCGCGGCCAACATCGGCGAAGAGGGTGATGTCACCCTGTTCTTCGGTCTGTCCGGCACCGGCAAGACCACGCTGTCGGCCGACGAGAGCCGCTACCTGATCGGTGACGACGAGCACGGTTGGGGTGAAGGTGTCGTCTTCAACATGGAAGGTGGCTGCTACGCCAAGTGCATCGACCTGTCCGAGAAGAACGAGCCGGTCATCTGGAAAGCCATCAAGCATGGCGCCGTCCTGGAAAACGTCGTGCTCGATGCCAACAAGCACGCCGATTACAGCGACGTCAGCCTGACCCAGAACAGCCGCGCCGCCTACCCGCTGGAACACGTGGCCAAGCGCTCCGAGGCTAACCTGGGTGGTGAGCCGAACGCGGTCATCTTCCTGACCTGCGACCTGACTGGCGTACTGCCGCCCGTATCGATCCTGAACAACGAGCAGGCGGCCTACCACTTCCTGTCCGGCTACACCGCGCTGGTCGGTTCCACCGAAATGGGCTCGGGCGGCGGCATCAAGTCGACCTTCTCCACCTGCTTCGGCGCGCCGTTCTTCCCGCGCCCTGCTGGTGAGTACGCCGAGCTGCTGATCAAGCGCATCAACGGCTTCAACTCCAAGGTCTACCTGGTCAACACCGGCTGGACGGGCGGTGGCTACGGTGTGGGCAAGCGCTTCAGCATTCCGACCACCCGTGCCGTGATCGCTGCCATCCAGAGCGGCGCGTTGGTCGGTGCTGAAACCGAGCACCTGGACATCATCAACCTGGACGTGCCGAAGTCGGTACCAGGCGTCGAGACTGACCTGCTCAACCCGCGCACCAACTGGGCTGACAAGGCTGCCTACGACGAAGCCGCCAAAGGCCTGGCCAACCTGTTCATCGAAAACTTCAAGAAGTTCGATGTATCCGACGCCATCAAGGCTGCGGGTCCTCAGCTGTAAGCTGAAGCAGGTTGTAGTAAAAGAGCCGCCCTTCGGGGCGGCTTTTTGCTGGGGGCTTCAAAAGGGTTAATTCGATCAAACGGCTCATTTTCTGGTTCACTGTGTACACCCAATGTGAAGCCGTGAGCCCGCCCGATGATCCAGCCTCCCCAGCGCACTGCCTTTTCCCACGTGCATCCGATCCTGACCCGCGCGCAAGACAACGACGCCAACGGCCATATCGCCGGCTCGACCGTGCATGCGTACTTTGAAACGGCCATCCATGCTTTTCTGATTGAGCACGCGGAACTGGACCTGCGCGACGGCGAACTGGCGGCGTTTGTGGTCAGCTCGGCGGCAGACTTCTACGCCCTGCCGGGCTTTCCGGACGTACTGGAGGTGGCGCTGGGGGTGACGCGTCTGGCTGGGAGCACCGTGGAGTACCGGCTGGCGCTCTATCGCCATGGTGAGGCCCAGGCTTGTGCGGCGGGGACGGTGGTGCAGGTGTTCATTGACCGTGCCAGTGGCCAGCCGGTAGTGCTACCGGCGCAATTGGCGGCGAGGTTAGCGGCGCTTGCAGAGCGGGCTCAATAAAAACCCCGCCATCAAGGCGGGGTTCTATGCGCAGCGGCTACCCTGACTCATCAAGGGTGGCGATGGCGGCCGTGCTTGCGGTGGCCATAATGGTGACCACGGTCCCAGTGACGACGGTCGTCGTAGTCGCGGCGGTAGCGGCGATGGTCGCGGCGATCATCCTGATCGGCCTTGTTGCCCATGTAGTTGCCCAGGGCACCGCCTGCGCCACCGCCAGCGGCTGCACCGATGTAACTGCCGGTGGTGCCACCAACGCTACGGCCTACTACGTTGCCGCCTGCTGCGCCGAGCGCACCGCCGATGGCCGCTTCGCCGCGCTGACGCTTGTCGGCGCCGACCGCACTGCCGGCGGCGCCGCCCAGGCCTGCGCCAATGGCGCCGCCAGTGCTACCACCAATGGACTGGCCTACGACTGAGCCCAGTACCCCACCCAATGCGCCGCCAATGCCGGCCTCGGTGGAGCCGCCTGCCATGGCAACGCCGCTGAGCAAGCCAAAAGACAACAACAGAATCGAGGAGTACTTCTTCATTCAAGAGAGCCTCAAAGGGATGACGAGGCGAATGTGCTTCTATCTGCATCCAGTGGCAACGAATATCCGACGAATTGCACGGGTTGTACACAATTCGTCAACTCATTGATTTATAAGTGAAACTTTATCTTTTTCCTGCGGTCTTATGCTCTTGTGACAGAGCCCTGATCCTGCATTGGACCAGGGCTTTTTCATTCAGAGAATTCGTCCGTCGTCCTCGGCGCGTACCAGCTTGATGGCAATGAACTTGGACGTTGGCGTGTGGCTACCCTCGCCAATGCTCTCCAGCGGTACCAGCGGATTCACTTCTGGATAATAGGCCGCTGCCTGCCCGGCAGGTATGTCGAACGCCAGGAGGGTAAAGCCGCGCACTCGGCGAACATGCTCATCCCCCCACAGTGAAACGATGTCGACCTTCTGACCAGGCTTGAAGCCCAGCCGAACGATGTCGGCTTCGTTGGCGAACAACACGTCGCGCTGGCCGCGCACGCCTCGGTAACGGTCGTCCAGGCCATAGATGGTGGTGTTGTACTGATCGTGCGAGCGCATCGATTGCAATACCAAGTCCGGCACCTGGCCGCTGGCACGCACGCGCTCGTCGAGCAGCGAATCTGGCAGCAGGTTGGCTTTGAAGTTGGCGCGGCCATTGGCCGTGGCCCACTCACGCCGGCCGGCGCTATTGCCCAGGTAGAATCCCCCAGGCTGCCGCATGCGCTGATTGAAATCAGAGAAGCCTGCAATGGTGTCGGCGATCAGAGCCCGAATACGGTCGTAGTCGGCCACCAGCCATTGCCAGTCCACAGGGTGTTTGCCCAGGGTGGCAGCAGCGATGCCAGCGATGACCGCGGGCTCAGACCGCATCTGCCGGGACAGTGGCTTGAGCTGGCCGTTGGAGCCGTGGACCATGCTGAACGAGTCTTCGACGGTGACCGCTTGAGGCCCGTCCGCTTGCATGTCGATGTCGGTACGGCCCAGGCAAGGCAGGATAAGCGCCTGCTTGCCGTGAACCAGGTGGCTGCGGTTGAGCTTGGTGCTGATGTGCACGGTCAGTTCGCAGTTGCGCAGCGCTCGCGCGGTGCGCTCGGTGTCAGGCGTGGCCTGGGCGAAGTTGCCGCCTAGTCCGATGAACACCTTGGCGTGCCCCTGGAGCATGGCATGGATGGCCTCGACGGTGTTGTGCCCGTTCTTGCGCGGCACCGGGAAGCCGAAGCGCGCTTCGATGGCGTCGAGCAGGGCGGCCGGCGGACGCTCGTTGATACCCATGGTGCGGTCGCCCTGCACGTTGCTGTGACCGCGAACCGGGCACAGCCCGGCCCCTGGCGCGCCGATGTTGCCGCGCAGCATTTGCAGGTTGACCAGTTCCTGGATGGTCGGCACCGAGTGACGGTGCTGGGTGATGCCCATGGCCCAACACATGATCACGCGCTGGCTCCGGCAGTACATGCGGGCGGCCAGTTCGATGTCTTCGAGTGCCAAGCCCGCCTGCTGCTGGATATGCGCCCAAGGCGTGGTATCGACCACCGCCAGGTAGTCGTCCAGGCCATGCCCGTGCTCGGCGATGAAGGCGTGGTCGAAGACCGCCGGCTCACCCTTGGCCTGCGCCTCACGCTCCCATTGCAGGGCGAACTTGGCCATGCCCCGCAGCATGGCCATGTCGCCACCCAGGGCCGGGCGGAAGAACGCGGTATTGGTGGGGCGGTCGCTGTTGGTCAGCATCTCCAGCGGGTTTTGCGGGTGCTGGAAGCGTTCCAGGCCGCGCTCCTTGAGCGGGTTGATGCACACCACCTGCGCACCGCGTTTCACTGCATCGCGCAGCGGGTCCAGCATGCGCGGGTGGTTGGTGCCCGGGTTCTGGCCCCAGACGAAGATCGCGTCGGCGTGCTCGAAATCCTCGAACGTGACGGTACCCTTGCCTACCCCCACGCTCTGCCCCAGCGCCACACCGCTGGCCTCGTGGCACATGTTCGAGCAGTCCGGGAAGTTGTTGGTGCCGTAGGCGCGCACGAAGAGCTGGTAGAGGTACGCCGCTTCGTTGCTGGCGCGCCCGGAGGTGTAGAACTCGGCCTGGTCAGGGCTTGCGAGCTTGTTCAGCTCTCGGCCGATGAGGGCGAACGCGGCGTCCCAGCTGATGGGCTGGTAGCGATCAGTGGCGGCGTCGTACACCATCGGCTCGGTCAGTCGGCCTTGGTACTCCAGCCAGTAATCGCTTTGCTGCAGCAACGAGGTGACGCTGTAGCGGGCGAAGAATGCAGCGTCCACGCGGCGTTTGGTGGCTTCCCAGTTGACCGCCTTGGCGCCGTTTTCGCAGAACTTGACCATGCCGCTTTCAGGCGAGTCGCCCCAGGCGCAACCTGGGCAGTCAAAGCCGCCGTTCTGGTTGGTCTTGAGCAGGGCACGGATGTTCTTCAGCGGGTTGTCGCTGCCAACCCAGGCTTTGGCCACGCTGCGCAATGCACCCCAGCCGCCGGCAGGGCCGTGGTAGGGCTTGTAGCGAGGAGAGGAGGCTGGGGCGTTTTTCGGAATAGGCTGGTACGAGGTCACGGCTGTTACGACTCCGCCGCCGGGCTGTAGACCCGCGGTGCGCTGTGTTTGGGCAAATGAATGAGGTTGAGGTTGTGCCTGCGTGCCCATTGCAGGGCCAGGCCCGTAGGCGCCGACAGGCTGACCAGGGTCTGGATGCCGGCACGCAGCACCTTCTGGATCAATTCCAGGCTGCAACGGCTGGTGACGATGGCCAGGCCGCCGTCGCTGTCGATACCCTGACGCAACAGTGCGCCAATGAGCTTGTCGAGGGCGTTGTGCCGGCCAATGTCTTCGCGGCCCAGCAGCAGTTCGCCATGGCGGTCCATGAACAAGGCCGCATGCACGGCGCCGCAGTGCTGGCCCAGCGGCTGAAAGGCGTCGATCCGCTGGCGCAGGCCGACCAGCCACTGGGCAGGGGGCAACGGTGCGCCCGGCAATTTGGCCAGGTCCGGCAGCGCCTGCTCCAGGGCTTCGACGCCGCACAGGCCACAGCCGCTGGTGCCGGCCAGTTGGCGGCGTTGGTTCTTCAGGTTCCAGAAGGCGCGGCTGGAGATTTCCAGGTCTGCATACATCGAAGCGCCGCTTCCCGACAGTTTGACGTCGTAGATTTCGGCAGTGCTTTCAACGATGCCGCTGCCCACACTGAAGCCAACGGCAAAATCTTCCAGGTCGGTCGGGCTGACGAGCATGACGGCCTGGTTCAGGCCGTTGTACACGATCGCCAGGGCGACTTCTTCGGCCAGTGGCGTGCTGCCGGGCTGGCCATCGCCGAGCTGGACGTAATCATAGGTAGTGCTGGCGGCGGGCATGGCTAACGGTAACGAGGCCGCACACAGCGGTGGCTTGCTGTTCATCCAGGCGTGCTCTTGATCGGCGACGGGCGCCGGCTTACTGAGGCTACAAGCCTAGGCTTGCCTGCCGGCGACGTCTAATTGCTAGGGTCTATGCCGTGATAGACCGCGTCGATAGGTCGCAGTGCGATGACCGATTGAGTCTTGGCCCAGACTTCATTGTCCAACGGTTTCACATCAACAAGGAGAGCGTCATGAGTCTATTCAGCTTTGTGAAGGAAGCAGGCGAGAAGTTGATCGATCTGCTGACCCCCGGCAATGCCGAGGCCGAGGAGCAGTTGAAGAAGCACGTCGAAAACGTCGGGTTGGGTAACCCCAACATCACTGCCACCGTGGAAGGCGACAAGGTGACCCTCAAGGGCGAGGTGGCCAGCCAGGAAGAGAAAGAGAAGATCATTCTGGCAGCCGGCAACATTGAAGGCGTGGCCAGCGTCGACGACCAGATCACCGTCACCGGCCCCGTAGCCCAGGCGGCGCGCTTCGTGACCGTGGAGAAGGGCGATACCCTCAGCGCCATCTCCAAGAAGGTCTACGGCGATGCCAACAAGTACCAGAAGATCTTCGAGGCCAACAAGCCCATGCTGTCGGATCCGAACAAGATCTATCCGGGCCAGGTGCTGCGTATTCCCGAGTAACCGATAGGCCCATCCAGAGGCTTGTCACCGCAACTCGCGCCCATGGCGCGGGTTTGCGTTCAAAGACCGTTCAGCAATTCCCGATAGTCTTCGACAGCTGCGAACTCTGCGGTGTCTCGAGGCTGCGCCTGGCTGTCCGGCTGGCGCACCGCCAGCAAGTGGCCCACGCCGAATTGCCGGGCACTGCGCAAGATGGGCAGCGTGTCGTCGATGAACAGGCTGCGGGCAGGTTCAAAGCCGATATCGGCCTGCAAGGCATCCCAGAACTGCGGGCTCTCCTTGGGAAACCCGTAGTCGTGGGAGCTGATCATGCGGTCGAAGTAGGGTGCCAGTTCGATGCGTTCGAGCTTGAGCGAGAGTGAATCGCGGTGTGCATTGGTGATCATGATCACCCGCTTGCCTGCCTGGCCGATCGCGGCCAGAAAGGTATCGGCATCGGGCCGCAAGGCGATCAGGTCGGCGATTTCGCGCTTGAGCTCGCGGATCGGCAGGCGCAGCTCACGGCTCCAGAAGTCCAGGCAATACCAGTTCAAGGTACCGGCGTTGCGCTCGAACAGCGGCTCGAGTTCCAGCTGCGCCATCGCCCGGCTCACGCCGTGCAGCTCTGCATAGCGCTGCGGCAGGTGCTCCAGCCAGAAGCGGTTGTCGTAGTGCAGGTCGAGCAGTGTGCCATCCATGTCCAGCAGGACGGTATCGATGGCGGACCAGGGAAGAACAGGCATGGGAAACTCTCGTTCGGTCGGCAAGCCACGGTATAGTAACCCGTTCACGCCAAGGAGCCCCCCATGCGCCAGAAACCTACCGTCCTCAGCCGCGAGATCGTCGCCAGCAGCCGCCTGTTCCGAGTTGAGGCCGTCGAGTTGCGCTTCAGCAACGGCGTGGAACGCACCTACGAGCGGCTGGTGGGCCGGGGCAATGGCTATGGTGCGGTGATGATCGTGGCCATGCTCGATGCCGAGCACGCTGTACTGGTGGAAGAGTACTGCGGCGGGACTGACGAATATGAACTGTCGCTACCCAAGGGCTTGATCGAACCGGGCGAGGACGTGCTGGCGGCAGCTGACCGGGAGCTCAAGGAAGAAGCCGGCTTTGGTGCACGGCAACTGGAGCACCTGACCGAGCTGTCCCTGTCCCCGGGCTACATGAGCCAGAAGATCCAGGTGGTACTGGCCACCGACCTGTATGAGGAACGGCTTGAGGGCGATGAGCCGGAGCCGATGGGCGTGGACAAGGTCAACCTGCGGGAGCTGTCGGCCTTGGCCATGCACCCGCAGTTCAGCGAAGGGCGAGCGCTGGCTGCCTTGTACCTGGCGCGTGACCTGCTGATCCAGCGCGGGGTACTGGCACCATGAACGATCAGCAATTGATGCGGGACGTGGTGGCGTTGGCGCTGTCGGCGGGCGAGGCGATCCTGCCGTTCTGGCGCGCTGATGTGGCCGTCGTCAACAAGGCCGACGACTCGCCCGTCACGGCTGCCGACCTGGCAGCACACCAGGTGATTGCAGAGGGCTTGCAGGCCCTGGCCCCGCACATTCCCGTCCTGTCCGAAGAAGACTGCGATATCCCGTTGGCGGAGCGCCAGACGTGGCGCCGTTGGTGGTTGGTCGACCCGCTCGACGGCACCAAGGAGTTCATTGCCGGCAGCGAGGAGTTTACGGTCAACATTGCCTTGATCGATCAGGGCGAGGTGGTGTTCGGGGTAGTATCGATGCCCACTTCGGGGCGTTGCTACTTTGGAGGGCGGGCACTGGGTGCCTGGCGAGCGGAGCGGGGTGAAACCGCGCAGGCCATCCAGGTACGCGCCATCCCGCCTGCCGGGTCGCCGTTCACCGTGGTTGCCAGCCGCCGACACTCCAGCCCTCGGCAAGAGGCTTTGCTGAACGGGTTGAGTGCTGCTGTGGGGCCGCTTGAGCTGGTGTCGGTGGGCAGTTCACTGAAGTTCTGCCTGTTGGCCGAAGGCAGCGCCGACTGCTACCCACGCTTGGCGCCGACCTCCCAGTGGGACACGGCGGCCGCCCAGGGTGTGGTCGAGGGTGCCGGGGGCGAGGTGATTGAGGTCGACGGCCAACCCTTCCGCTATCCGGCGCGCGAATCGTTGCTCAATCCCTACTTCCTTGCCCTGCCGGCGGGGGCCCGTTGGCGAGAGGCCTTGCTTGGGCTTGTTTGACTGGCGAGGATAAGTGTGGCTTTAGGGATTGAAATTGTTCATGGGTAGAGGACCGAAGGGGCCGCTTTGCGGCCCATCGCGGCCGGTCCGGCGCCCCGGCAAAGCCGCTTCCATCCGAGAAATCGATAGCCTTTTTTAATGCACGGACCCGCAGGCAAATGCGGTCTTTGTGGGAGCGGCCTCGTGCCGCGATGGGCCGCGAAGCGGCCCCAGTTCCCGGTTTCAATCAAGACCGCCAATTGGCCGCCCGCCGCTCACCTGTGCAACACATACTGCCCGCTGAACATCACCGCCACTTCATCACTGCCCACATTGCTCACCGTTGTTTCCAGCGTCAGCCGTGCCCGCCCACGCCGCTGATACATTGCCAGGAATCGCGACCAGGCCTTCTCGTCCGGAGCAGCGCAACTGGCCACGGCAGCGCCGGTAACCGGCAGCGGGTAGCTGATCTGCCCTTCCTGAATGACGATGTGCCCATCATCGATGCCCAGTTCCTTTAGCCGCAGGTGCAACCAGCCCCAGCCGGCCAGTACCGCTGCGCAGTAGAGGCTGCCGCCGAACATGGTGTTCTTGTGGTTGACGTTGGCGGCCAAGGGCAGTTGCAGGCGCAGGGTATGCTGTTGCCAGTCCAGTACCTCCAGGCCCATGTCCCGGGTCAATGGAATATCGGAGTGAAGCACTGTCTGCAGAGGGTGAATCGGTTTGCTCATCAACGGGTTTCCTCATGGTCGTCATGGCCACCGCCGCCGCCTTCGAAGCTCAGGCCATGCTTGCGCAACTTGTCGTGCAGCGTCTTGCGTGGAACACCCAGCGCTTCGGCCAGGCTACGCAGCGAGCCGTGCGGCTGAGCCAGTTCGGCCGTGATCAACGAGCGCTCGAAGTGCTCGACCTGCTCGCTCAGGTTGCCGGTGACGGGGGCGGGAGCGTGGGTTGCAGGCGGCGCCTGGCCATCGAGCGCCAGTTCCAGCCCGAGGGCGAAGCGTTCGGCCGCGTTTTGCAGTTCGCGCACGTTGCCCGGCCAGTCATGACGCAGCAGCAAAGCCCGTTGCGCGGGTTGCAGGGCGTGCGGCCCCAGGCCATGGCGCTGACTGGCGGCATCGGCGAAATGCTGGAAGAGCATCAGGATGTCGTCGCCACGTTCGCGCAGCGGCGGAATGCGCAAGGGCGCGACGTTCAGGCGGTAATACAGATCGGCGCGAAAACGCCCCTGGTCGGCGGCCTGGCGCAAGTCTTCCTTGGTGGCGGCGATGATGCGGATGTCCAGCGGTATCAGCTGATTGCCACCCAACCGCTCGACGACGCGCTCCTGCAGCATGCGCAACAGCTTTACCTGCACATCCAGGCTCATGCTTTCGATTTCATCGAGGAACAACGTACCGCCATTGGCAAATTCGAATTTGCCGATGCGGCGTTTTTGCGCGCCCGTGAAGGCGCCGGGCTCATGGCCAAACAGCTCGCTCTCGACCACCGATTCGGCCAAAGCGCCAGCGTTGATGGCCACGAAGGGCCCGTCCCGGCGGCTCGACAGGTCGTGCAGGGCGCGGGCGACCACTTCTTTGCCAGCCCCGGTCTCACCAAGGATCAATACGTCGGCTCGCGTGCCGGCGAGTGCGCCGATCTGCTCGCGCAGACGCTGCATGGCCGCAGACTGGCCCACCAAACGTGTGGCCAGTTGCTGGCGGTCGCTCAATGCCATGCGCAGGCTGCGGTTCTCCAGCACTAATTGGCGCAGTGCCAGGGCGCGGCGCACGCTGTCGAGCAGGGCGTCGCTGGCGAAGGGCTTTTCCAGGAAGTCGTAGGCACCGGCGCGCATGGCTTGTACCGCCAACGGGACATCGCCGTGCCCGGTGATCAAAAGCACCGGTAGCTCGCTGTCCAGGCCATGCAATTGCTCAAGCAGCTGCAGGCCATCGATACCCGGCATGCGGATATCGCTGACTACAACGCCTGGCCAGTCTGCCGGGATACGCTCGGCCAGGCCATGGGCATCGGCCAATGCCACGACCTTGAGCCCGGCCAGGTCCAGCGTCTGGCTCAGGGCCTGGCGCAGGTGTGCGTCGTCGTCGACCAGGATCACCTGGGCGCGACTGTCGATCAGTGTTTCGGGGCTCATGCCGAAGAATCCTCTGAATTGGGCAAGGTGGCACCCGGTGGGGCTACGCGCATTTTCAAGGTCAGCAACGCACCGCCCTCGGGGTGGTTGGCCAGCAGCAGCTCACCCCCTAGGGTGCGCATCAGGCTGTCACATATGGCCAGGCCCAAGCCCAGCCCCTGGGTGCGGGTCTTGGTGGTGAAAAAGGGCTCCATGGCATGCTCCAGTGCCTGACGGCTGAAGCCGGGGCCGTTGTCGCGAATGGAGAGATAAACGCAATCGTCCTGCTGTTCGGCACTTATCCACAGCCGGCGCGGGTTGGCCTTCTCGGTCAACGCGTCCAGGGCATTGGCCAGCAAGTTGCCCAGTACCTGGCGCAGGCGGGTTTCGCCCGCCTGTACCCACAGCGTGGCTTCCGGCAGGTCGCGCACCAGCTCAACCGCCATTGCCCGGCGACGTTTGGCAAGCAGGGCCAGGGCGTCGTCCAGGGCCGGTTGCAGGGCTACGCTTTCTGGAGCGTGGCGGTCGCGGCGGGCAAAGGCACGCAGGTGGGCAATGATCGAGGCCATGCGTCCGGTCAGCTCGCCGATCAGTTTCAGGTTGCCGCGCGCGTCTTCGGTACGTTGGTGGTCCAACAGGATCTCGGCGTTTTCGGCATAGCTGCGAATGGCTGCCAGGGGCTGGTTGAGCTCATGGCTGATACTCGCCGACATGGTGCCCAGCACCGACAGCTTGCCTGCCTGCACCAGTTCGTCCTGGGCCCTCACGGCCTCCTGCTGGGCATTCTCGCGTTCGAGCACGGCGCTTTTGAGGCGCGCATTGAGCCCTTCGAGGTCGGCGGTACGCTCGGCCACCCGCTGTTCGAGTTGCTGGCGCCCGCGGGCCTCGAAATCGATGCGGTCCATATAATGACGGCGCCGCTGCATCACCAGGCCGGTCAGCAGCACGATGACCAGCAGAGCGCCGGCACCGATGGCCGTGACCGTCTGCGCGGAGCGGTCCACCAGGATGCGCGGCGCAAGTATGCTGACCTGCCAGCCGGTTTCTGGAATGGCCCGGGTCTGGGTGATCCAGGCATCGTCACTGATCACCAGCGGCTGGGGGGCCTGGGTTGGGTACGGCTGGATGGCGATGATGGCCTGGCGCTCGGCTGCGGTCAGCGGCCGGGTAGCGCGAAAACGCCACTCCGGGCGTGACGTGAGGATGACCACGCCGTTGTGATCGGTCAGCAACAGTTGCTCGGGCGTGCGGCCCCATAAGGTCTCGGTATGATCGAGGTCAACCTTGACCACCAGCACACCGACGGTGCGTTCGCCGTCGCGCACGGCGGCGGCGAAGAAATAACCCCGCTTCGCGGACGTTGTGCCCTGGCCGAAGAAACGACCGAGGTGCCCGGCCATGGCTTCGTTGAAGTAGGGGCGAAACGCGAAGTTGCGCCCTACGAAGCTGTCGTGTTTGTCCCAGTTTGAGGCCGCCAGGGTATTGCCGCTGACGTCCATGAGGTACATCACCTCGGCGCCGGTCTGCTGCACGATGTTTTTCAGCAGGCGGTTGGCATTGGTGACCGCTTCCAGGCGAAACGGGTCGGCCAGCACCCCGCGCAGGGCTGGCAAATCGCCAAGGATCTGCGGCAAGGTTTCATAGCGGTGCAGCGTGCCCAGCAGGTTGGCGACATACAGGTCGAGGGTCTGCCGGTTCTGCGAGGCCAACTCTTGCCGGTAATAGCGCTCAGCCAGGTGATGCAGCGGCCATAGCAGCGGCACCAGGCACAGCGCCAGTAAAGCCAGGCTGCGCCAGCGAGGGCGGCGAGGAGGTGTGTTCTTGGCGATCATCACATCATTGCGTCAGAAGGGTCTGAAGCAATTATGCGCTAGTTAAGGCAGCACTTGTGCTTCTGCCCACGACACGCCCAGCTTGTCCTTGTCTGAGAGCACAGGCGGCTGTTGCAGACCCCAGTCGATGGCCAGTGTCGGGTCGTCCCAGCGGATGCAGCGGTCGGCCTGTGGGTTGTAGTAGTCGGTGGTCTTGTACAGAAACTCCGCCGAATCGCCCATCACCGCAAAGCCATGGGCAAAGCCTGCCGGGATCCACAGCTGACGATGGTTTTCCGCCGACAGGTGCACTGCCACCCACTGGCCGAACGTGGGCGAGTGCCTGCGCACATCCACGGCCACATCGCGGATCTCGCCCTGTACCACGCGCACCAGTTTGCCTTGGGTATTGGCCACCTGATAATGCAGCCCACGCAGCACGCCCCGGCCAGAGCGCGAGTGGTTGTCCTGGACGAACTCGACCTTGGCGCCGGTCAGCCGGGCAAACTCGCGGGCGTTGAAGGACTCGAAGAAAAAACCTCGGCTGTCGCCGAAGACCTTGGGTTCGATGATCAGCACTTCGGGAAGGGTAGTGGGTATCACGTTCATCGGGAAACACTCTGCATGCTGTGCGTTATGACCCTAGCTGGCAGAAGCGTGCTTGTCCTGTCGAGCAAGGCGCGCGGCACTGCTCTGGTCAATGCTAGGGTGAAGGTTGCGCCCGACCGGCGTCACGTATTTGCCGATTATTATCGAAATATTGTGTCGGGCTTATCAGGGTCTTGCGGCATTATTCTGTTTCAACACGGATTTATATCGGTTATAAACGCTTTTTACGCCCATACCCTTCCGGGCAGGGCCATGACAGAGGTCAACGATGAAAACCCTCACTTCCACGCCCCGTGCCGATGGTTTCCACATGCCCGCCGAATGGGCCCCGCAAACCCAGGTCTGGATGGTCTGGCCCGAGCGGCCGGATAACTGGCGCCTGGGCGGCAAGCCGGCACAGGCGGCCCATGTCACCCTGGCCAAGGCGATCGCGCGCTTCGAACCGGTCACCGTGGGCGTCTCTGCCGGCCAGTATGAAAACGCGCGTCGCCTGCTGGACCAGCCCAATATCCGGGTTGTCGAACTCAGCAGCGACGATGCCTGGGTGCGTGATACCGGCCCCACTTTCGTGGTCAACGACAACGGCGAAGTGCGCGGCGTAGACTGGGACTTCAACGCCTGGGGCGGCTTCGAGGGTGGCCTGTACGCACCGTGGAACAAAGACGAGGCGTTGGCTGGCAAGGTGCTGGAGATGGAGCGCTGCCAGCGTTATCGCACCGAAGGGTTCGTGCTCGAAGGCGGCTCGATCCATGTGGACGGCGAAGGCACGGTGATCACCACCGAAGAGTGCCTGCTGAACCACAACCGTAATCCACACCTGAACCGCGAGCAGATCGAAGCTGTGCTGCGCGACAACCTCGCGGTCGATACCGTGGTCTGGCTGCCGGACGGCCTGTACAACGACGAAACCGATGGCCATGTCGACAACTTCTGCTGTTACGTGCGCCCAGGTGAAGTGTTACTGGCCTGGACAGATGACGCGAACGACCCCAACTACGCGCGTTGCCACGCGGCCATGGAAGTGCTGCAGACCACCCGCGACGCCAGGGGGCGGGCCTTCGTCGTGCACAAGATGCCAATCCCCGGGCCGCTGTATGCCACCGAAGAGGAATGTGCCGGCGTCGACCAGGTGTCGGGCAGCCAGGAGCGTGACCCTTCGGTGCGTCTGGCAGGCTCGTACGTCAACTTCCTGATCGTCAACGGCGGCATCATCGCGCCGAGCTTCGACGACCCGGCCGATGCCGAGGCCAAGGCCATACTGTCGAGCATCTTTCCTGACCATGAGGTGGTGATGATCCCTGGGCGGGAATTGCTGTTGGGCGGCGGTAACATTCATTGCCTGACCCAGCAGCAGCCGGCGCCTGTGCACCGTTGATGGCCCGTGGGGCGCGGCGAGGGTGTACGCTCGCTTCCCAGCCCGGCGACGCCTGGCACGTGTAGTGGCATAGCTTTTGTATTGTTTTTCAAACAGATAGCCCGGTGTCATCGGGTTGTCTGCTTGTAACACTACTTGCGTAGGTTAGCTGCTCACGGGCCAGGAGTACGTGTAGAAATGAATGCAGCAAGTGAGTCGGCATTGCGCCCATTGGCACTAGACCATGCATCGCTCGAGCGTTTGGCGAAGTGGTTGAAGCACCATGGAAGCAGCAGGGTCAGGACGACCGACCCACGACGGCTACTTGCCGGGCGTTACCCCGAAGGGCTGATCAGCGAGGCTGAGCTTCATGCGTTGATGGCGGTGTGGCGTTAGCCGCGATCCAACGTTCCTCAAACCCTGTAGCACACCGGCAGGGGCAGCCTCGCAAAGGCTGCCCCTGTTGACGTTCAGAAGCTGTAGGTGCCTGTGACGACCAGGCTGCGCGGGTCGCCGACCTGGATCTGCGCTGCACTGGTCGCCGAACTGTAGTAAGTCCGGTCGGCAATGTTGCTCAGCGCCGCCCGCACGTCCCACTCCTGGGTGCGGTACCCGGCCAGCGCATCCCAGCGGCCATAACCTGGCAGGACCGTGGTGTTCTGGTTGTCGGCATACCGCTGACCGACCAGCGTCAGGCCTGTTTCTGCGTACCAGCCCAGTTCTGGCTTCCAGGTGACGAACAGGCTGGCGTTACGCTTGGCCACGTCATTGATCCGGTTACCCTGCTGGCCATTGCTGTCCTTGACGATCGTGGCATCTTGCAGACCAATCCCGCCACGCACGTACCAGTTGCCAACCACATTGCCCATGGCGGTCAACTCGATGCCGCGCGAGCGCTGCAGGCCACTGAGCAAGGTGACTTCCGGGTCAAGCGGGTCGCGGGTACGACGGTTGTACAGCTCGAGCTCATAGACCGCCAGGGTGGTGGTCAGGCGTTGGTCGAACCAGTCGCTCTTCACGCCAACCTCCTTTTGCCGCGTCAGCTCAGGTGCCGTCTCGTTGCTGTTGCCCGGTGCGCCCGGCGTTATACCGATCAGGCCACCGCCTACTGGCGAGAAGGTCTTGCTCCATGACGCATAGAACGAGTGGTCCTGCCACGGGGTATACACCACCCCGATGCGAGGGCTGGTGGTTCGGCTGCTCTGTTTTTCGGACAGGCTGCGCACCTTGTTGGTGGTCTGAACGTCGAATTCATCGAAACGCACGCCTGCCAGCAACTGCCATTGATCGTTCAGGCGAAGCTGGTCTTGCAGGTACAGGCCTCGGCTTTGCACCACGGTGTGGTTATTGCTCGACATCACCATGCGACCGTTGTGCTGCCTGCTCCGGTCAGGGTCGTACAGGTCCACGGGCGGCACGGGCCTGCCGCCGGCGTTTGCCGCAGCCGCGGTGTACAAAGTGGGGTCGCGGCGTTGGCTGCCGAATTCCAGGCCCAGCAGTAGCGTGTGCCCTAGGCCCAGTGTGTCGAAGGTGCCTTCGGCTTCCAGGGTATTGAACAGGTTGCGGGTGTTCAGGTCCTGCTGCCAGCGCTGGCGCGTCACCGTGCCATTGCTGGGGTTATAGGCGGTGGGGTAGGTGTTGTCGAATTCGCTGTCGAGCTTGAACAGACTCAGGGTATGACGCAGTTGCCATGCATCGTTGAGCTCGTAGTTCAGGCGTGACCGCAAGGACTGCGCCCGGTCATCGATGAAGTCACGCTGTGTATCGCCGTAGGTCGTGCTGCGGCTGACATTCGCGGGGCGACCATCGACGCCGGGGATACCGCGGTCCGGCGTGCGGTTGAAGCGGCTGTACTCGTATTGCACCAGCCAGTTCAGCGCCGGCGTGACCTGCCAGCTGACCGAGGGCGCGAACAGCTGGCGGCTACCGTCGACACCGTCACGGAAACTGTTGTTGTCCTGGTTGCCCATGTTCAGGCGCAGGCTGACCGTGTCGCTGGGGTCTGCGCTGAGGTCGGCATACAGGCTGCGCAGGTCCTCGCTGCCTGCCCGTGCCTCCAGGGTGGAACGACGGCCCGCCTCGGGCGCCTTGCTGATGCGGTTGACGATACCCCCCTGGCCGCCCCGTCCATACAGCACGGCCGCAGGGCCTTTGAGCACATCGACCCGTTCGATGCTGTGCAGGTCGCGGATGTACTGGCTGTCATCACGCACGCCGTCCAGGTAGAAGTCATTGCCGGCTTCGAAGCCGCGAATGCGCACGCTATCGAAGCGCGTGTCGGCACCACTGCTGACGTTGGGGATACCTTCGAGCGCCTTGCCCAACGTGTTGCTGCCGTAGTCCAGCACCTGCGAGGTCTTGACCGTATCCACCGCCTGCGGCACGGCGCGTACGGCGGTGGCGGTTCGGGTCGCAGTACTGACTTCACGCACCCGCGGGCTGTCTTTGTCCCGCTCGCTGTCGGCGGTGACGGATAGCTCAGGCAGTGTGGTAGTAGCGGCGCTTGTGGGGCTGGCAGCCAGCAGGCATGAAATGGAGAGCGTGATAGGAGCGAGGCGAGAAGGGGCAGGCATGACGCGCGTTTGACCGGGCAGTAATGAAGGCGCGAATGATAATGGGTGCTATTTGCTAACGCTCGCCTATTATGGTTTCTGGATTTTTACGTTTCTATCACTTTGTGACTAGTCAGAATGGGGACCTAAGTGAACTTGTCGCCTTGATCAAGATGAGTTTTCAATACCGAGAAGGAATATCCTCCTACAGCTTTAGTTCTAAAGGAAATGCCTCATGAACGCTCGGTTTTTAGTTATATCAACCTGAATTTCACGTTTTTTTGACATTTGTAATCGCACGCCGCTAGGATTCGGCCACGCCTGCTGGCCAATCCGTTTGGCCATGCTGTTGCCAGGGCCGGCCGCGTTTACCGGCAAAGGGCCTTCTGGCAGAACCTGCATAGCGTCGAACCTACGAAGGGGCGTTGGTTCATGGCGTCATTACGCAGCGCGTTTTCGATCAAGAAATAAGGAAAATAACATGTTGAATACCAGGATCAGCCTGGTCGCCCTGGCGATGATCGCCGCGACCCAGGCCCAGGCCAATGACCAGGCCGCCAGCAACGGCTTCATCGAGGACAGCCACGCCAACGTCCTTCTGCGCAACGCCTACATCAACCGTGACAAGAAGCACGGCACCGATGACCAGATCGAGTGGGGCCAGGCATTCATCGGCAACTTCTCGTCCGGCTTCACCCAAGGCACCGTCGGTGTCGGCGTCGATGCATTCGGCCTGTACGCCTTGCGCCTGGACGGCGGCAAGGGCCACAACGGTGGCGGCGGCGTCGACTTCTTCAAGCCGCACGACACCACCAATGCCGATGGCAATGCCCGTTCGCCGCACAACCTGGCCCGTGCCGGTGCTGCCGTGAAGTTCCGCATTTCCAACACCGTGCTCAAGTACGGTGACCAGATGCCTGCACTGCCAGTGCTCCAGTACGACGATGCGCGCCTGCTGCCGGAAAGCTTCACCGGCACCCTGATCACCTCCAAGGAAATCGAGGGCCTGGAGCTGAACGCCGGTCGCTTCACCCAGGAAGCGCGCAAGAGCGCCGAACGCCGTGATGGCGGTGGCCTGAAGTCGATCAACGTGTTGGGCGGTAGCTACAAGTTCAACGACAACTTCACTGCGTCGCTGTACACCGCCGACACCGAAGACGTGATGAAGAAGCACTACCTGGGCCTGAACTACGTCTACGCCATCGCCGACGATCAGTCCCTGACCCTGGACTTCAACGGCTACAAGTCGAGCATCGACAACAAGTACGTGCGTGAAGCGGGCCTGAACGGTGACTCGAACACCATCTGGAGCCTGGCTGCTACCTACGCCTACGGCGCCCACTCGTTCACCCTCGCTCACCAGCGCAGCACCGGTAGCACCGGCTACAACTACGGCTGGTACCAGAACCAGGGCGGCGTGGGTGACGGTGGCTCGACCATCTTCCTGGCCAACTCTTACTGGTCCGACTTCAATGCCGAGGACGAGCGTTCCTGGCAGCTGGGCTATGGCCTGGACTTCGGTGCCTACGGCATTCCTGGCCTGACCTATAAGTTGGCCTACGTGGTGGGTGACAACATCAATACCCGCAACGTCGCCAACCCACAGGGCTTCGGCGAAGGCAAGGAGCGCGAGATCTTCAACCAGATCCGCTACGTGGTCCAGGAAGGCCCGGCCAAGGACCTGTCGGTCAAGCTGCGCAGCTCGTTCCTGCGCACCAACAATGCCGTGCGCCAGAACGGTTACAACGACGACGGCAACGAAGTCCGCGTATTCGTCGAGTACCCGATCAGCATCTTCTGATCCGGTCACCCACGCAGGCCACCTTCGCACCGCGTGCGCCGGTGGCCTGAGCCCACGGGCTGCCCACGTCTAGACAGGCAGCTCGATGGTCACGCGCAACCCGCCCCCCTCACGGTTGCGCATCCGCAACGCCCCCCCATGACTGGTCATGATCCGCTCGACGATACTCAGCCCGAGCCCATACCCGCCCGATGCCTGGTTACGCGAACGCTCGCCACGTACGAACGGTTCGGTAACGGTCGCCAGCAGGTGCGGCGCAATGCCTGGGCCTCGATCCTCGACGTGAACCAGCACCCGTGGCCCTACGCGCTCCACCGACACACTCACCTGACTGGCATAACGCAATGCATTGACCAGCAGGTTTTGCAGACAACGCTGCACCATCAGGGCATCGACGCTCACTACCCCGCCATGACCGAGCACAGGGATGGGCTCATCGGCAGTAGCCAGCTCCGCACACTGGCGTACAACCAGGCGATCAATGTCGACCGGCTGCAGGTTTTGCTGCTCGCCCGCACGCAGGTAGTCCAGCACCTGGCCGATCATGTCGTCCATCTGGGCAATGTTCTGCCGCAACCGCTTCCGGTGTTCGTCATCGGGCATGCGCTCCAGGCGCAGGCGCATGCGCGTCAACGGGGTGCGCAGGTCATGGGAGACGGCGGCGAGAAAGTAAGCCTTGTCGTTGACCATGGCGATCAGGCGCTGCTGCATGGCGTTGAAGGCCTGCGCGGCCTGACGAACCTCGTCGGGGCCGTCGAGCGCCAGCGGCGGTTGTTCTAGGTTGCTGCCCAGCGCCAGCGCTGCATCCGCCAGGCGGCGCAGCGGACGCAGGCACAGGCGCACGGCGATCAGGCACACCACCAGCACGGCGACAATGCGCAGCGCGTACACCCGCAACAGGTAGTCGCTGATCAGCAGCCAGGCGGACTCGCCGCTCCAGCCTTGCAGTTCCTGCCCGTCGATGGTCAACCAATGCCCGTCTGCCAACGGCACCGCAAACTGAAGGTGGGCCTGGGCCGTGCGCAGGCCGAACAGGCTGCGCCAGACGATCGGCTGGCCCAGTTCGTCGGTCAACTGCACCTTCATCAAATGCACCTGCGGCTCACGGCCAAGCTCGTATTTCAGGGCCTGGTGAAGCAGCAACTCGACCCGTTTGCGCCCGCGCCGTTCATCCTGCTGCGGTGAGGGCAGCTGCTCGGCGCAGCGTAGTTGGTAATGGGCCGGCACCTTGAGCACGCCGGCATGACAGCTGGCCTGCTGGATGAGCGGGGCGCTGCGCGCCGCAATCAAGCGCACGGGGGCTTCGAACACCTGGGCGAAGCGCACATCGAACCAGATGCTGCTGGACATCAACTGGATGGCCAACGTGCCGCCTACCATGATCAGCATCAGCTGCCCGAACAGCGTGCGCGGCCACAGTCGGCGAGCCCAGCGCATGTCAGGCCGTGGCCTGGCTCTGAGCAATGCTCAGCAGATAACCTTCATTGCGGATGGTGAGGATCTGCGCCACATCGCCGGGCGCATGGCGCAAGTGCTGGCGCAGGCGGCTGACGCACATGTCGACCGAGCGGTCGTCTGGCAGGTGGTCGCGGCTGAAGGCACTGCGCGTCAACTGGTCGCGAGACACCACACGGTTGTTGGCTTCGAGCAATTCGCGCAGCACCCGGTAGTCGGAGCGCGGCAGGGTCAAGGTTTGCCCATCGGGGCGCGTCAGCAGGCGCTTGATGTGTTCCAGGCGAAAGCCTGCAAAGACATGAGCTTCGACCTGGGTCGGCTCCTGTACGGCAGCCTCCAACCGATGGGGCCTGCGCAGCACGGCCTTGATCCGGGCAATGAGTTCCCGGGGTTCGAAAGGCTTGGCCAGGTAATCGTCGGCCCCCACTTCCAGGCCGATGATGCGGTCCAGTGCACTGCCCTTTGCCGACAGCATGATCACCGCCAGCCCCGGCAGGGCCTGCAACTGACGGCACAGGCTCAGGCCATCTTCACCGGGCAGCATCAGGTCCAGCACCACGAGGTCCACCTTTTGCCGCGCCAAGTGCTCGTGCATCTGCTTGCCGTCGGTAGCCGCCAGTACGGCATAGCCTGCGTCGCTTAGGTAATCGCACAGCAGCTCGCGAATCTCGTCGTCGTCATCAACAACCAGCAGGGTTGTGCTCATCTGAAAAAACACCTGTGAGGCGGGCGTCGTTAGCGCCCATTACGTTGCATTACATCCCCGTACATGTCGGGTGTAGAGCCCAGAGGACTGATCCCTAGAATCCTAACAAAAAATCATCTGCAAATACGAAGCCTTCCCAAATGACCCCCCCAAGCATCACCAATACCTTCACTACAATCATCTGTGGCGGCACCCGCCTCAAGCCAATTGCCTTCTTCGTCGGCCTTGCCATCAGCAGTGGCGTCATGGCCGCCGACAGCGCACCCTTGGTACTCGATGCCACGCAAATCGAAGACAGCGCCCTGCTGCCCCAGGACGATGCCGGCCAGCTGGGCTACACCGTCGAACGCACGCGCAGCTCCACTGGCCTGGCGCTGACCCCACGGCAAACGCCACAGTCGGTCACCACCATCACCCGTCAGCAGATGGATGACCGCGCCATCCACAGCATCGAGCAGGCGCTGGAGACCACCCCAGGGGTGACCGCCAGCAAATCCGAAGTGGGCGGACGCACCGATTACCGTGCCCGTGGCTACTCCATCACCAACTGGAAAATCGACGGCCTGCAGGCACCCGGCGCGTCGGACTTCAGCGGTAGCGGCAATGCCCTGAACATGGACCTCTACGAGCGCATCGACATCGTGCGCGGTGCCAACGGCCTGCTCGGCGGAACCGGCGACCCGTCCGCCACCATCGACCTGATTCGCAAGGCGCCCACCCGCACCTTCGGCGGCAGCGCGTACGCCACCTACGGCAGCTGGGACAAACGCCGTCTGGGCGCCGACCTGAACCTGCCGCTGTCCGAAGACGGCCGCCTGCGCTCGCGTTTCGTGGTGACCCAGCAGGACGCCAACTCGTTCCGTGACTACCAGTCCGACCGTTCACGCGCGGCCCTGGCCAACTTCGAGTTCGACCTGGACGATGCCACCACCCTGGGCGCCGGCTACCAGTACGAATACAACAAGGTGGTGGGCGGCGGTTGGGGCGCGAACATTCCCATCTGGTACCGCGACGGCAGCAAGACCGACCTGCCACGCAGCTCCAACCTGGTACCGAGCTGGAGCTTTGGCGAGTACACCACCCGTACCGTCTTCGGCTCGCTGGTGCACCGCTTCGACAACGACTGGTCGCTGGACCTGAAGGCGTCCCAGAGCACCACCGATGCCCTCAACCACCGAGGCCTGGGCAAGGTCAACTCGGCAGGGCGCGGCCGGTTCGGCGGCTACTGGAATCAGGACGGCAGCGGCGCGGTGCTCAACGGCCTGCACAGCTCGAGCGACACCACCCAGCAGTCAGCGCAGATCGACCTGTCCGGTCCGTTCCAATTGTTCGGCCGTACTCACCAGGCCATGGTCGGCTACAACGACAGCCGTAGCGTGCAGTGGTCGCCGGAGTACCGCTGCAGCATGGTTGGCGGCGGCAAGATCACCGATCCGGTAGTCGGCTGCCAGTTCCGCGCCAACAATGGTCTGCCCATCAGCGACTGGCGCAATGGCGTGGACGGGGACTATGACCTGCTGGCTTCGCAGACCGGCAAGCACAGCAAGACCACCACTCGCCTGCAGGGCATGTACGCCGCGACCCGGCTGAGCATCACCGACCCGTTGTCGGTGATCCTGGGCGTGCGCACCACCGACTACTCGGCCATCACCCGCAGCGTGAATGCCGTGCGCACCAGCCAGGAAGAAAACGGCGTCGTGACCCCCTACCTGGGCGCGGTGTACGACCTGAACGACACATACTCGCTGTACGCCAGCTACACCGACATCTTCAACCCGCAAACCCAGGAAACCAGCGCTGGCAGCCGGGTCGAGCCGATCCGTGGGCAAAGCTACGAGACGGGCGTCAAGAGCGCCTGGTTCGACGGTCGCCTGAACGCCTCTGCGGCCTACTTCCGCACCAAGCAGGAAAACAAGGCGGTGCTGGACGGCGGCCTGTCCACCCCGACCGGTGGCGATGCCTACAAAGCAGGCTCAGGCCAGGAAACCGACGGCATCGACCTGGAAATCGCCGGCGCCCTGACCCCGGACTGGAACGTATACGCCGGCTACACCTACCTGCACTTCCGCCGCGTTGATAGCGACGGGCGCAGCGACCCTTCGCACCTGTTCAAGGCCTCCACCACCTACCACCTCAGCGGCCCACTCGACCGCCTGACCGTAGGCGCCGGCGTTACCGCGCAGTCCAACATTCGCGCCATATCCAGCCCGGCGGGCCAGCCTGTCAACGGCGTGAGCAGCGGTGCCACCGACGTGAACTGGTCCGGCTACGCCATCTGGAACGCCATGGCCAAGTACCAAGTGACCGATGACACCAGCGTGACCCTCAATGCCAACAACCTGTTCGACAAGCACTACTACACCCGCTACGGGTTCTATGCAGGGGCCGTGTACGGTGACCCGCGCAGCTTGTCGCTGACCGTCAACACCACCTTCTGATCCACGTCGCAAGGACGAACACCTCACCCGCGCTGAGCGGGTGAGGTGCTTCATGCAGGGCTGAAGGGGCGTTCAGAGGGTGGGGGGCTTCGCGTTATCCACAGCGGGCGGCTCGAACCGGTCATCGAAACTGTCCCAGTCCTCGCCGAACAGCTCCATCGGGTGCATGGTCCGGTCGGCACCATTACCGCAGGCCAGCGCCTTGGCTGGGCAATACAGATCGCAGCCCCAGCAAATGCGCTCGGGGTGACTGGGGTGCTTCGGGAATTTCTTGGCCATGAGGGGCCTCCGGCAAGCAGTACATGACCTGAGCCTAACCCTCCTGGCTCTGTTCAGGTTGACTGAAGTCAAGCACCAGCCAGGGGCATCCGGATCATCACCAGACCCTTTGGCCCCAGAAAACTGGCAGAAATTTCTACGTCGCTTGCCTATATAGCGTAAGGTGGGCGTCCCGATCCGTGAACTGTTTCTGCACAAAACCCCACTAAGCACTTAGCGGGGCGCTGACGCGTTGCTCAACGGCACCTACCCGAAGGGCTTCTCTCAACTATTCTCAGCAAGGACTTAAACGGATCGTGACAGCTCAGCATGACGTTGAACGGTATTCGGGAGAGGTATGACCCTGCAAAAACGTAACAACGTCCAGGTAGCCGGAGCGGGTGACGTGACCCTCGTTCTTTCCCATGGTTTAGGCTGCGACCAATCCATGTGGCGGCTGCTACTGCCGCACTTTCTCGAGCGCTTTCGGGTTGTTACCTACGACTTGGTCGGGGCAGGGCGCTCGGACCTCAGTGCCTACAAGCACGACAAGTACGCCACGCTGTGGGGCTATGCCAGCGACCTCAACCAAATCATCGACGAATACGCCCAGGGCCCGGTCATCGTGGTCGCCCACTCGGTCAGCGCCATGATCACTGCCCTGGCCGAACGCCAGCGGCCGGGCCGCCTGATGGGGCTGATCATGGTGGGCGGCTCGCCCTGTTATGTGGACGACGAGGCCTACACCGGCGGTTTCACCCCCGATGAAGTGCACGACCTGCTGACCACCCTCGACGAAAACTACCTGGGCTGGTCCAGCTCCATGGCCCCTGTGCTGATGGGAACCCCCGGCCAGCCGGCCTTGGAACAGGAACTGGCCAGCAGTTTCAGCCGCACCGACGCCCAGATCGCCCGGCATTTCGCCCGCGTGATCTTTTTGTCCGACCACCGCAAGGACGTGACGGGCCTGCAGCTGCCCACCCTGATCGTGCAATGCACGGGCGATCCCGTGGTGCCTGTGGCGGTTGGCAAATACCTCAACACCGTCATGCCGAGCAGCCAGCTGAGCATCATCGAGAACATGGGCCACTACCCCCAGCTGAGCGCGTCAGGCGCTTGTGCTGCCGCGATGGACGAGTTCTTCACCCACCTTGGCCTCGACCATGGATAACACGGCGCTGCTGTCCACCCAGGCCTTCTTCGAGCACGCACCCTGTGCCCTGGTGGTGATGGCGCCCGACGGCACCCTGGTGCGCTGCAACCAGACCCTGGCCGACTGGCTGGGATACGACAGCGCCACCCTGCACGCGATGAGTTTCGATCAGCTGCTGCCCGCTGACGGCCGCGTATTCCTGCTGACCCACTGGGGCCCATTGCTGAACATGCAAGGGTCCGTCTCCGAAGTGAAGATTGACCTGCGCCACCGCGACGGCCGCAAGCTGCCCATGGTGCTCAGCGGCGTACGCCGCGAAAGTGATGACGGCATTCGCTACCACCTGGCGCTGTTCAGCGCCCTCGAAAGCACCAGCAGTGGCAAGGCCGCCCTGGAAGCCATGCAACGCGCCGAAGAAATGCTGGCGCAGAAGATAGAAGCCGAAAGCGCCCTGCAACGCGCCCAGGCCGAACTCGCCGCCGCCTACCAGGAAGTCCAGCGCCGCGCCGTCTTCTCCGAACAGATGGTCGCCATCGCCAGCCACGACCTGAAGAACCCCCTGACCGCCATCCAGATGGCCGCGTCCATGCTCAAGCGCGACCTACCCAACGACCGTGCGCGGCGGTTGCTGGCCGGCATCGACAACTCGACTGAGCGCGCGCTGCGCATGATCGTCGACCTGCTCGACTTCGCCTCGGTCAGGCTCGGCCCCGGCATGACCATCCGCCGCGAGCGAGTGGACCTGGTACGTGCCGTGGATTATTCGATAAGTGAGCTGAAGGTGGCCTTCCCTGACGCACAGATTCGGCACTACGCCCGCGGCCGACGCGTGGTGCAGGTCGACCCGGATCGGTTGCAGCAGTTGATTGGCAACCTGGTGGCCAATGGCGTGGCCTATGGCGACCTTCGCTACCCCATCACCCTGACAACGGACTTCTCGGATGACGGGGCGGTGGTGAGTGTGCATAACCATGGTGCTGCGATCGATGACGCGCTGCTGCCCACGTTGTTCGAGCCGATGACCCGAGGCAGCGATTGCCAGGACACGGTGCGGTCGGTGGGGCTGGGGTTGTTTATCGTGAAGAAGATTGCCGAGGCGCATGGGGGGAGTGTGAGCATGTGCTCGGATGAGGTGTTGGGGACACGGTTTGAGGTTTGGTTGGGATGAGGGGCCTTGGGCAGGTGCGTTCAATGAGCCGGGAATACTAACCCTTATCTTGCGTAAGCGCCGTCCCATACGAGCAACCACCCAATACCGCATCCGGAACCGAGCGAATCCCAGGGTGGGAGCGGCCTCGCGCCGCGATGAGCTGCACAGCAGCCTCAACAAGGCATTTCAGAAGTTCAATGGATACCCTGTGAGCTCTCAAGTCTCGCAAAGTTGGTTCAGTGCTTCAGTTGCGTTTCTTGCTCGTATACCTAGTCATTATTAGGGCGCCCGTAGGGCGCCCTTAATGTTTTCAAGTCATACTGTCTTTCTGGTTTTTAAAGCGTCTATGCCTTCGTTTAAGTTTTTCGCCAGCTCATGCAGCGCCGCCGCGGCTAAAAATCCTGATCTGGACGCATAAGAGCTGTCTTCTTTCACGCGATCATCTATGCGTTTGAGGAGACCTTCTGGTAAAGACGCGTTAAAGCGAACCGACTTCCCATAGTAGGGGGTGACGTCGAATTCTACGAAAGCCCAGATGCCATCGGCATAAGCCGGGTCCTTCCTATGAAGTTCGATGTTTTGAGGTTGCGGCAGAGGCTCTCCATCTTCTACCAAACCTTCAAAGTGCATCTCTAACGCAAGTTGGACTTCGCTCAATGCTTCATCGATCGTTTCGCCAGCAGAGAAGCAGCCCGGTACGTCTGGAACTGTCACTCCGTAATCGGAATCTTCATCTTTGTGCAAAACAACTGGGTATTTCATTTTAAACATCCCTCCGAAAAAGTTCGGCGATTCGATTTCACTATTGCTAACAGCAAGCTTACGATCTACCAGCAAGTGTAAAGCCGGTCAGAGACCGGCTTGCTTCCAGATGTTTCGAAGCGTCCCGATTGCCACATCTTTACTCGGATGAGGAACCGTAACCCGTCCCTTCTTGGTTGGATGCTTGAACTGCTGGTGGCTCCCATCAGTCCCTTTAACTCTGACCCAACCGTCATCCTTTAGCCGCTTGATGATGTCTCGGCTGTGCACGGGTACCTCCTCAAAGCTTGCCGCGGATGTGTGTATACTACACAACGATTCAGAGGATTGTACACACCAGTACACAATGTCTAAGATCCGATAACCCAACGCTTGTTCCCCACAGCAGGGGATGAGCTCGCATCGACCCTAGTTGCATACGCTTCACCTCCGTTTGCTAATCCTCGACCCCCCGTATCCTGCCCAGAATGCTGAGTGTTATCAGGGGTGGCCCCTGCGAATTGTGGGGGATGTCCTCTAGCCTGAGGCTGGCGGCTCCTGACGTCCTGGAACGAGGGCATCTCATAATCTGGCCTGTTTAAGCCGTTAAAGGTGGGCGGGTAGAGGCTGCATTGGCTGACGAGACCAGTGCTGCGAGATCCTGAGTCGGATGAAATGCAGCAATGCGATGACCGGGGCATGCCCGACTGTTAGTCAGGTGCACTCCGTCCCTTGGTCTGCGGGGCCATCCCCTACAGCGCTGCTGCTGGAGCCATTGGCGTCTGTCACGCCTATGTCAGGAGTGAAGTTGCCGCAAAACCGAATGCGATAAGGGCTGCAGCACTGTCAAGAGCGCCCGTCTCTTCCCAGTGAAACAGACGGATCACTGGATAACTGCTTAGGGCAGTCAGGCCTTCTCGGCCATCGGGTTTCACGTACCTGAGCCGCCCTCCTTTGCGGCCGTTGGGTTGCACAAGCAGGTCAAGACCGCCCCCATCGAAGAGCTTGTACTCGCGCTTTCTGGGATTTGCCGTGCGACAGGGGGTACCGGTAGGCGGGGCAGTTTTGCGGGCCACAAGGATAGTCTCCGATATCGAAACGGACCTCTACCCTTGAAACTAGCCTTATTAGCGCTGGCTATTCCCGAAATTCGACGGAACGCCAAAACGAAAAAACCCGCCAAAAGGCGTAATGCTGTTCACTTAAGCATTTGAGTCCAAGCCGGGGTTTCTAGAGAATCCGATACCAGCCCTCTGGTATCGGATTTTTTATGCCCATTCAGCAGCAATTGCTCGACCTCGGCGATCTCTTCAACTTCTCCGACCTCAGCACCTTCACTCAGAACATTCCTGTCGAATGGGTCGCCAGTGCGCTCAATCTCTCTGCCCAAGCCACGATACGGCGGCGACGTCTACCGAGTGAGCAGGTGCTTTGGTTGGTGCTGGGCATGGCCCTGTTTCGTGACGAGCCTGTCCACGAGGTGGCCAGGCGTCTGAACATCTGTGCCCAGGGCCTGGCTTCCGATCAACTGCTGGCACGCAGTGGTGTGACTGCAGCGCGCAAGCGACTGGGTGCTGACCCGGTCGAATCATTGTTTCGCCAGACCGGCAAACAATGGGGTTGCGAACGGTACGAAGGCGACGACTGGAACGGGTTGCAGGTGTTCGCTGTGGATGGTGCGTTGCTGCGAACCCCCGATTCACCTGAGTTGAGAGAACATTTTGGCTCTGGCAATACCGGTACCGAGCGCCAGACGCCTTTCCCAATGCTGCGTCTGGTTGCCTTGATGAATGTGCGCTCTCACGTAATTCTCGACGCCCAGCTCAGCCCTTATCGCGGTAGCGAGATGCGCTTGGCCGAAACCTTCCTCGGTCAGATTCCAGACAACTCAATCACGTTGTTCGACAAAGGTTTTTGGGGGGCTGATCT